>SVIX01000013.1 GCA_015069285.1 Clostridiales bacterium
TTCTTTCGTTCCGTCCGTGGTTTCTATTTTTTTCGTGCCGACAACCTTACCGATCCCGTGCGTTTCGTGCACGACGAAATCCCCCACTTCGGGCGCGGAAAACATATCCCCGCGCTTACGGCGAATTCTTCTGTTGTCGGGCGCTTTCGTGTATAAATCGTTTTCACCGATAAGCGCGATTTTACTCTCGTGTAAAACGAGCCCTTTCTCCAACTTATCGGAAAGAACGGTCACCCCTTTCAAAGCCGTTAAATCGTCGGTAAGAGCAGAAGTGGATATATATTCTTCGGCAAGATTTTCACTCATTTTTACGGCGCGGTTTTCTTCTCCGCAGAAAAGCAAAACGCGATAACCGCCCCTAATCCAATTTTTTATATCCGTTAAAAGAGCAGGAAAACCGTTTAAATAACGAGGCGTCGGCGTCACGGTAAAATTGAAAATTTTAAGAGGTTCAAAGAAAAAGGGATTGCCCGTAAAGGTTTGTAAAGCAATTCTTCTCACCCGTTGAACGCCGTCCAAAAAAGACTGTCTGCCGATATATTGCGATAACGAGAAAGTAAACGCCTCTCCGCCCGATTGCAAACGGGTAAACCGTTCGTCGTGTTCTTTATAAAGCGCGTTAAATTTATCCCAAAGCGCTTTTCCTTCATCAAAAACGAGGGTGACGTTTTCAGGTAATACGGAGAATATATCCGTAGAATTTTCAAGCAAGGGCAAAACGAAGGAAGAATTACATTCCACGGAAATAATTTCATCCGCTATTTCCCTCGACCTCGCGTACGCCTCGCTCGTTTTGCATTTTTTCGTTTCACCGTCAAGTATGTCGGCAATACGCTCCTTTTCCCCGTTTTCTAAAAAAACGTCCGTTGCGGAAAGTATGCCCATTTGTTTCAAGGCGGGTAATCTATCCCCCGTTACAAAATCGTAAGGTTTAATTTTCTCAACGGTATCCCCGAAAAAATCAATGCGGACGGGATTTTCCGCGTTAATCGGATAAATATCCAAAATATCGCCTCGAACGGCAAAAACGCCTTTGCTTTCCACCTCAAAAGAACGGGTATATCCCATTTCTACGAGTTGATTCGGCAAGGAAAGAAAGTCGTATTCTTCGCCCTCCGTAAGCGTTATCACGGGTAATCTTTTAGGGAATAATTGCAAAAGCGCGTCTATTTCCGCTACTACGACGGGGCAACCGTTTTGTAACGCGTAGACGCCCTTCAAGCGCTTAAACAGCGAATCTTTGGACAAAGCTTTACGATAAAGCAACACCTCGTCTTTCGCGGAAAGATATTCGGCGTCTTTCCCTGAAAGCGCGCGAATATTCCTAACTGCTTTTTGCGCGGAAACACTATCCGAAGTAATATACAAAACGGGCGTTTCACAAAGCCCCGCAAGCAAATATTTTAAACTGTCGGAAACGCCGAAAACCGCCGTAGGCGTACCTCGGCGGAGTTCTGTTTTTAATTGAGGATATTCCCCTCCCAAATTGTCAAAGGTAAAAAATCCTTTTTTCATCGTATACAACTCTTAATTATATTTGCACATTACCTTTTCGATATCCAACCCTTTCGTAAAGTCCACGACTGCATCGCCGACTTTATTACAAGCCTCAGAAAACAACTCGTAATCCTCTTTTCGTATTTGTGAAAGCACGTAATTGATAATGGGAATCGTAACTTCTTCGTCGCGAATCCCCACGCGAATACGGGGGAAATTTTTTAAGCCCGTTTCCCCAATGATACTGCGCATTCCGTTGTGCGTACCCGCGCTACCGCCTGAACGAATACGAACCTTCCCTTTCGGTAAATCGTAATCGTCGTATATGACGAGCAAATTTTCTTCGGCTATTTTATATTTTGCCATTAATTGCTTTACCGCTCTGCCCGAGTTATTCATATACGTTACGGGACGGGCGAGAATAACTTTCTCACCGTTCACTTGCGCCACGGCTACGGACGCCTCACATTCCTTTTTATTAAATTTTGCGCCTAACTTTTCGGCAACGTCGCCTATTGCGATAAAACCTATGTTATGAAAGGTCTTTTCGTATTGTTTTTCAGGGTTGCCGAGTCCTACGATAAGATACATTTTTCCTCTTTGCGAAAACCACCGCCACTTATATTTAGCGTGGCGGCGTTTTTCTTCCGTTTATTTTTAAATTAGTCGTAAAGTTTTGACATCGGTTTGTCAAGATATACGTTTTCTATTGCAGCGGCAAAAATATCCGCTACCGATAACACTTCGAATTTATCGAGCTTTTTCTCGTCGGGAAGGTGAATGGTATCCAACATAACGAGTTTGGTTATTGCCGAATTTTGCAATCTGTCAATTGCAGGACCGCTCAAAACGGCGTGCGTACAGCCTGCGTATATTTCCGTCGCGCCTGCGTCTTTAATCGCTTGCGCGCCTTGACACAACGTACCAGCCGTATCAATCATATCGTCAATCATAAGACATCTTTTGCCTTTTACGTCACCGATAATGCTCATAACTTCCATTACGTTTGCCTTAGGACGGCGTTTATCGATAATCGCAATAGGCACGCCGAACTTTTCCGCTACCTTTCTCGAACGCTTTACGCTTCCTAAATCGGGCGCAACGACGACGTCGATATTGTTTTGTTTTGCAAAATAGTTATAAAGCGTAGGTCCGCCGAGCAAATTATCTACGGGAATATCGAAAAATCCTTGAATCTGGTCTGCGTGCAAATCCATCGTAAGAACGCGGTCCGCGCCCGCTTCCGTTAAAAGGTTTGCAACGAGCTTAGCCGTGATAGGGTCGCGCGAACGCGCTTTTCTGTCTTGACGCGCATACCCGAAATAGGGTATAACCGCCGTGATACGACCTGCGGAGGCACGTTTTGCCGCGTCAATCATAATCAAAAGTTCCATCAAATTATCGTTTACGGGAGAACACGTAGATTGAATAATAAATACGTCCCTTCCGCGAACGGTTTCTGCGATGTGAATATTAATTTCACCATCGGAGAACGTGTTGACTTCAATATCGCCAAGCTCGGTATTGAGCTTTTTGGCAATCGCTTGCGCCAAACACTTGTTGGAGTTACCGCTAAACAACTTAATTTCATTACCGTGAGTTATCATATGTAACCTTCCTTAAATTATTTTTTTCTTACTGCAACGTCGCTTTTCTGCTAACGGCAAGTAGGAATTTCAAAAAAACAAAAAAAATCGCGTTCCCCCACGCGCAAAACACACGCGTTTTTATCACCGTATATTATAATACCCGTTTTCGGGAATTAAGTCAACCGAATAACGGGTGTTTTCTAAATTTCATCTTGCACAAAATTATCGACGGGTTTTTCGTCTTTTTCCGCAAATAAACTTTTTTTCCGTTCTTTCTCTTCTTTTTGCTTTTTTCGCATCTCCACGAAAAAAGAAGTTAATAACATTGAACATTCTTCTTCCAACACCCCGCCAATGACTTCCGTTTTATGGTTGAGTAAGTTTGCGTCGGCAAGCTGAGCCGTTAAAGACCTACCCTTTTGTTCGTACGCTCCGAAATAAATTTTATCCACGCGCGCATTTAAACTTGCGCCCATACACATAGGACAGGGCTCTAAAGTTATATACAATTCACACCCTTCAGGCAAGCGCCACGAATGAAATTTTTTGCAAGCCTTATCTATCGCCGTCATTTCCGCGTGCGCTGAGGCGAGTTGTAGTTTTGTTCGACGGTTATACCCTCGCGCCACGATTTTATCCTCGTAAACGACCACCGCGCCGATAGGGACTTCGCCCTCTGATAGCCCTTTTTTTGCTGATATTATCGCTTGTCGCATAAATTTTTCTTCTCGCGTAAGTCTTTTTGCCATAGTTCCGTATATTCCTTTGCCAAATCCCGTAATGCGTCGCGGTTACGGGCGACGATATTTTCCAAGCCCTCTACGCCGATAGGATGCGTTAAAGTTTCCGCTCCCGCCTCCACCGTAAAAGAGGGGATTTTTAATTTTTGTATACACCAATCTTTGTACCCTCCTACGCTTCCTTTTGCATACGCAAGCGGATACCCCGTCGATTCCGAAAGGGTCAACGCCAATTTTTTATCCCTTCCGCACAGAGCCATCGGTTGATAAAAATACCAATATATTTCCTCGCCTTTCGTGTGATAACTCACCGTATAGTTTGGATTGATTTTTAAGGTAAACGATTTTAAAGCCTGCGTTTCGGGTTCGGAAAAAGGATACGCGCCGATATAATTTTCAGAGCCGACTTCCCGTACGTTCTTTTCGCCTTTTCCCCAACGCGCGTCAAAATTCACATTTAAATCCACACCGCGTCCGTTGGCTTTCCATAGCGAAAAATCCCCGCCACCGTTTATTTCCAATAACCGTTTTTCATTTTCCGCCCCTATTATGCTACTCACACCGCATTGAGAAAGAAGCGCGCCGTCGGGATTACAAAGCGGAATAAGCCAAAGGCTACCCGTGTTTTTGTATAACCCGTTTAAATAATGACAGCAAGCCAACTCAGCCGTAATATATTCCCGTCCGTGGATTGCGTATACCGCCATTCCAATCGGATTTCCGTCGCCTATTTTGACGGCGTAAATATTACGTCCGAACACACTTTTACCGATTATTCGTTTTTCCGTAGTTACACGCTCGTAAAATTCTTTAATTTTTTGATAAATATCCACGAATACAATATACGCGGATGCGCGTTTATTTATGATAGGTTGCGCCTGCGTTTATCATATACGCTCGGTATACCTGTTCCGCTAAAACGACGCGCATAAGTTGGTGCGGGAAGGTCATATCCGAAAAAGAAAGCAAATAATCGGACGAACGCTTAACTTCTTCGGCAAGTCCGCAAGACGAACCGATAATAAAGGTAATATCCTTTCCCGCGTCTGTAAGATTTTTTATTTTTTTTGCCAAGCCTTCGCTGGAAAGTTTTTCTCCCTCCACAGCCAAAGCAATCGCGTATCCTTTAACGCTACGGAGAATATCATTTGCTTCCGCGTTTAAATTTACGCCTTCGTTTATTTCTTTAATTTCTATTTTTGCAAATCTTGAAAGGCGTTTGACGTATTCCGCCACCGCTTCCCGATAAAAACTTTCTTTTATTTTGCCCACTACGACGAACGTTATTTTCTGCATAACCGCCTCACATTCCCGCACATAACACAATCAACCACGTAAGCGCGCAAAGCGCAATTCCGACGGATGCGAACACGAAAAATTTATTCTTTCCCGATTTTTTATCTTCGCTTGTTTTTACGGTGCTTTCTTGCTTATCTTTAAAAATTAAATATCCGATTACCCCCGTCAGGCAAACCGCAGATAAACACAATAAAAGGATAAGTACGCCCGAGGAGAATTGCGCAACGCCCGCTTTATACAAAATCAAAACGAACGCGTTGTTTAAAAAATGCGATAATACGGTCGGTAATACGCTTCCCGATTTTATCGCGACGAGCGCAAACGCCGTTCCGCAACAAAACTGATAAACCGTTTGCGCTGGATTTTGATGAAATAAAGCGAACAACGCACCGCACAACACCACGGCTACGGGCATAGAAAACGTTTTCTTTAATCCGTTTAAAAGCATTCCTCTAAACACGATTTCTTCTAACACGGGCGCAAGCACGCCAATAACGAGGAATACGCCGACAAACCCGAACCCTTCCACGCTCGGTAGCGAAATCCCTGCGTCGTTATACCCAAATTTACCAAGCCAATTTAAAAAGATAGAGTTCAGTTCAGAAAGCCCGAACAATCCTATCTGCAGGAAAAACGCTATCAAAAAATATTTAGGTTTGCACTTTTGCGAAAAGAGCGCGTTTTTCAAAGGGATTTGACGGTAACGCAAATAAAAATAAGCAACGAGCGCAAAAGAAATTTGCGGTAAAAGATAATTGGCGTATAAATACCAATCTTGATTTTGATAACCGTCCGTTTCCGCTTTACCGCAAAACGCAAGTATTAACAAAAATATAAAAGAAAGCACCGTAGGCAACACCGTTGCTACGGAAAAAACCAACCCCGACGCCTTTGCCGGCGTAGGTTCACCGAATAATCCCCCGAACGGGGTTTTCCCTTTTTTATAATCTTTCTCTTGCATCTATTATATTATAGCAAATTTTTTCGTATTTGCAAACAAAAAAACGGGTACTACGGTCATTTTTGTTCCGACGCGCCCGCTTTCTGTTTTATCCCGTTAATTTTTCCCGAAACTCTTTTATAATTTTGTTTTCTATACGAGAAACTTGTACTTGGCTTACCCCTATTTTTTCCGCCACCTCGCTTTGCGTCATATCCCGAAAATACCGCAAAACGATAATTTTTCTCTCTCTTTCCGGCAAATCTTCTATCGCTCCGCGCAACAACATTTTATCTAGCCATTCCTCCGAATCGTCTTTTGCAGGCAAAGTTTCAATCAATTCTCGTTCGCTCCCGTCTTTATAATCCGTTCCGCTATATAAAGATACGGGCATTTTAGACGAACCCATAACGAACACCGTTTCCGCCTCGTCTATCCCAAATTTCTCGGCAATTTCACGAACGGAAGGTTGTTTACCGTGCATATTCGTAAACGCCTCGACAAACCCGTTCATTTCCTTTGCCGTTTGTTTCATTGCGCGCGAAACTTTCACCGACCCGTCGTCACGCATAAAGCGTTTAATTTCCCCGGCTATCATCGGTACGGCGTAGGTGGAAAATTTCACTCCGAAGGTTTCGTCGAACCCGCCTATAGCCTTCAAAAATCCCATGCAGGCTATTTGAAACAAATCGTCGTAATCCACCCCCTTTCCCAAATACCGTTTTACGATACTTTTTACGAGGGAAACGTTTTGTGAAATAAGCTCTTCCTTCGCCCAATTATCTCCCGTTTTTGCACGGCGAATATATTCAATTGTCTTTCCTTCATCAAGCATCAGCTCTTTCCCTTTGTTCCGCGCGTTCCTCCGCGCAGATTTTTTTACTCATACGAACCGTCGTACCTTTGCCCGTTTCGCTGATTAACGAAAAATCGCTCATAAAGGTTTGCATAATAGTAAATCCCATACCTGAACGCTCTTCGTTTTCAAGCGTCGTAAAAAAGGGAAGCGTTGCGCGTTCAACGTCTTCAATCCCGCAACCGTTATCCTTAACGACGATATGTAAAACGCCTTCCGTCGGCGATAAAAATTGCGTCGTACATTCTATAAAGATTTTTCCTTGCTCCCCGTTTCTATAAGCGTGCACAACGCAATTCGTTACCGCTTCGCTTACCGCCGTCTTGATGTCGGAAAGTTCGTTTAAAGACGGATTAAGCGTAAGCGCAAAAGCAGCCACCGTACTGCGCGCAAATCCTTCGTTTTCACTTTTTGCAAGAATTTCAAGTTTCATATAATTTTCCATTCTTCCGTTCCTCCTTTTTTATATTTTCGGAATAAGCGTATATACGCCACTCATTAATAAAATCTTATCGGTACTTTGCGAGGGGGAGGCTATGTATAAAGGTATCCCCAAGCGTTGAAATTTTTTATATCTGCCGATTAAAAAGCCGATTCCGGTAGAGTCCATAAAAGCGACTTCGCTTAAATCAAGTACGGCTCTTTCTACGCCGATAAAATTATCTGCCTGCTCGTCCGTTTCTCGCCTTGCGTTTTTCGCGGAATGTTCGTCCAATTCTCCCACGAGCTTTAATTGTAGCGTTTTGCCCCGTTTGTTTGCGTAAATTTTCATTTCATTCTCCTCTCGAATAGGATATGTTTCCATTTTATAGCATTTACAAAGTAAAATTTTGTAAAAGTCCGTCGAATATTATTTTTTTTCGTCGAAAAAATTTTTTGCTTTTTTTGCGTAAAATCACTTGACTTTTGAAAGAAAATCGTTTATGATAGATTGGTATTGTGATTAGGCAAATATTGCCTTTCGCCATTGGGGCCTTTAGCTCAGTGGTCAGAGCTGTCGGCTCATAACCGATTGGTCCGCGGTTCGAATCCGTGAAGGCCCACCAAATTTAATATCTACGGCCCAATAGCTCAGTTGGTTAGAGCGCCAGCCTGTCACGCTGGAGGTCGACGGTTCGAGCCCGTTTTGGGTCGCCATATATTTGCGCTCTCGCTTATTTTTAAGCGAGAGCGTCCTTTTTTTCGCGTTTTGTCATAAATTTTTATGATTTTTTTTGAAAATGACATTTTCTATCGTTGACATTTTTCGACACACGCCGTATAATAAAATTATGTTATTCGATACTACGCATATTCTTTATTTAATTATATCCTCCTTTCTTACCATCGGAGGACTTTGCGCGTGCTATTTTCTTATCAAGAAAGAAGCGCACAAACTTATCGTTTTGAAAATTTCCGCGGTTAGTACCGTCGTAATTCACTACAGTAGTTTATGGGTCGATTTCTTTACGACGGGTAACGCGCAAGTACAATCGTCTATGTTGCTCCCCATCTATCCTTGCAATATTTGTATGTGGTTATTGCTAATTTCTGCCTTTTGTAAAAGACGAAACAACTTAGCCTTTCGTATTTTAACGGAATTCACTTTTTGGGCAGGAACGGTTTGCGGTATGATAGGCATCGTTCTTAACGAAAACTACGCAAACACCCCTACGCTTTTAGATTACGATATTTTAAAGGGATTATTAAGTCATTCCACGATGGTATTCGGCGCGGTTTATTTATTGGTTTCCGGAATGGTAAAAATTCGCGTGTTTAACGCAATTAGCGCAATTTGCGGTTTACTCTTCTTTTTGTTGGACGGCGCGATTATCAACGGTTTATACGCAATATTCGCTTTAGAACCGGTAAACTCGATGTATCTTTTAGAACCGCCTTTTCCCGATATGCCGTGGTTGCAAAACTATCTAATGGGCATCGTTGCAGTATTGCTCATATTTGCAATTGGCGTTTTATACGAATTTTTAACTTTACCAAAAGAAAAACGCTGGTATTACAAACTTAAAGAAAAACAAACGGAGCGTAAGGTATGAGAAAATTGTTTTTTAAACTATTTAGCGATACGCCGTTTATTGACGGCGCGATAGTAATTGAATCCTTTAATATTTGGCATTTCCTTTATCTTTTTATCATCATCGGTTTGATGATAGGCGGTGCGTTTTTTCTAAAAAACAAATGCTCTGAAACAAAAGAAAAGGTATTGCGCTTTCTCGTTTACGCGTTAGTCCTTTCGTATATATCCGATTGGTTCGTACACGATTTCGTCTACAGCGACGACGGCGTAACGGGTAGCGGATTAAATATGGATAAGCTCCCTTTTCATATTTGTACGGTGCTTTGTCCCATCATCGCTTTCACGCAATTTAACAAACGCTTTAAACCGATTATCGAACCCGTAACGGCGCTTGCCATCGTTGCCCCGCTTATGTATATTACCTATCCTAGCACGGGCGTCGGCGGTGAGCCTTGGTGCTATAGAACTTTGCAAACGATGTTTTTTCACGGCGTAGAACTTGCTTGGGGATTTTTATCTCTTACAACGGGAACAGTCCAATTCAAATGGAAAAAGATTTGGAAATCGCTCGTAATGCTTGCAGGCGTAGCCGTTTGGGCAAAACTTGGCAATTTGCTTTTGGGATATAACTGGTTCTTTATCGAAAAAGACCCGTTTGGAATTGGATTAAGTCCGTATATTTTACCGTTTGCGGTAGTATCGGCAATCTTTGCGATGGTTGCGCTTATCTACGCCATTTACTTCGGCGCAAAACGCCTCCTCACAAAACAATACGCCCCTTTGCTTGTTGCGAATGAACTCGCCGTAAGCGACGAGGCGATACACGAAGATATGCAAAAATAAAACGAAAACGAACCGACGATTATAACAACCGTCGGTTTCTTTATTTATTTTTCGTTACTGCCTTTAGACACGGCTTTTAAATCGCATAAGAGAAATAAATCTTCTCCTATTCGTTTTATATTCTCTAACAACGCGATTCGAGTTTCTTTGCGCGTTATTTTTTCTAACGCGCAACTATATTGTATAAGCAATAATTTTTCCATTCCGATTGCGTCGGCAATACTATCCGATTCGTTTAATGAAATTTCCCTTTTTTCAAGTTTCATCTTTTTCCTCCTCTGCTTGGCTGTTTAAATCGCTTTTTTTACTTTTTCTTTTTTTACCCAATAAAACGGCTAACTCTTCTTTTCGATGTTCGTGGCGTAACGACAGCGATTCCATATCTTTAGCAACCGAAGCGTCCATTAAAATGCGAGAAAAAATTTTCATTTTCTTCTCCGCCAAATCTTCCAACGAAAGTAGCGACTCTAACGCTTGCTCTTCCTGTGAATTTTCTTCTTTTTGCATAATAAAAACCTCCCCTTCGTTTACGCAAAGTATGCGTAATGCGGGAAGGTTTTATTCTTATTTGTTCTTTTTTGCGTAATCACAAAATTCACGCAACGGGCAATTTTCGCAATCGGGTTTCCGCGAATGACAAATCTTTCTGCCGTGCCAAATCAACCAATGATGCGCGCTTGACCAATCCTTTTTGGGAATCGCTCCTTTTAAGCCGTCTTCAACTTCGTCGGGCGTTTTCCCTTTAGCCAGTCCCAAGCGGTTACTCACGCGAAAGACGTGCGTATCCACGGCAATCGCATCTCCGCCAAACGCTACGGAATATACGACGTTCGCCGTTTTTCTGCCCACCCCGGCAAGCGTCATCAACGTTTCCGTCGTTTTTGGCACTTCGCCTTGAAAACGCTCGATAATATCTTTGGAGGCGGAAAGGATATGTTCGGCTTTCATTCGGTAAAATCCGCAAGAAAAAATGTAGTTTTCCAATTCTTTTTGTGTAAGCGTGCACATTTTTTCAGGCGTATCGTAATTTTCAAACAATTTCGCCGTCACTTTATTCACGCGCTCGTCCGTACATTGGGCGGATAAAATAACCGCCACGAGTAATTGATACGGAGTTTTATAGATAAGCGCCGGTTTACTTTCGTAATAAATTTCACCTAAAATTGCTAACGCCTTTTTTTTATCGGTAACTTTCATACGCAAAGTATATCATACCCGTAAAATTTTTGCAAGCGTTTTAAGCGTACGGAATAATTATCGTCCTACCGCCAAGGTAATCTATTTTATAAAACCCTTTGAAGGTACTATATCTACCCGTTTTTAAAATTGCGCGCGCCCGTACCAAAAACCGAGCGTCAAAACGCACGCATAAACCACAACCGATTTTTGCTTCTTTCGGCGTAGGCACGGTCGTTGCCGATACACCGTAACCGTTTAACCGTTCCGCATAATCCAAGCTATGCGCCCGCGAACGGAATACTGCTAATATCATCATAAGTCATACACTCCTGTTTTTCGGAATACTATATTTTATGAAATCGAAAAACAAAGAGGTGCATAGATGATATATTTTGATAACGCGGCTACGGGCGGTAGAAAACCCGAGGTCGTTTTAACAGCCGTGCAATCGGCGACAAGAATATGCGCGAACCCCGGTCGTAGCGGACATAAGCTTTCGCTTTCCTGCGCAAAATTGGTACAAAGCGCGCGGAACGAACTCGACTCCTTTTTCTTGGGTTTCGGTTACGACCGCGTTATTTTCACCAAAAACTGTACGGAGGCGTTAAATATTGCTTTATTCGGCGTATTAAAAAAGGGCGACCACGTCGTCGTTTCTTGTATGGAACACAATTCCGTATTACGGCCTTTAGAGTGGTTAAAAAAGGCAGGCGTAATTACTTACGATATTTGCCCTTTAACGAGCGACGACGAAAAGGGTACAATTTCCCCCACCGCCATTTTATCGCGCCTGCGTAAAAATACGAAATTGGTCGCAATCACTTCCGCTTCCAACGTGAACGGAAAAATCCCCGATATTCCCGCTATCCGTTCGGTTTTACCAAACAGCGTGCTATTGCTTTGCGACGGCGCGCAGGGCGCGGGGCATTTCCCTATCCCGTTAAGCGATTGGGGCGTCGATTTATTTACGATAGCAGGACATAAAGGAATGTTCGGAATACAAGGGAGCGGAGCTTTGCTCTTTTCCGAACGGGTTAATCCCGAACCTCTTTTTTACGGCGGTACAGGGTCAATGAGTCTTTCTTTGGATATGCCGGATTTTTACCCCGATAGATTAGAAGCCGGTACGATTTCCTTCCCTGCCGTTCTGTCGTTACTTGAAGGAACGAGGTTTTTACAAGAAAATCTCCCCCAAGTTTCGGCAAGGTGCGTCGCTTTATCCGCCTATTTTTTACAAGAATTAAAAAAAATGCCTACTTACTTCCCCTATTCTACGCCCAATCCGTGCGGTATCGTTGCGTTCGCGCACCAAAAATTGCAATCGGAACAGCTTGCGGAAAAATTATCCTCCGTTTATGATATTGCCGTTAGGGGCGGTTTGCATTGCGCGCCGTTAATGCACGAGGCGCTCGGCACGTTAGACGGCGGACTTACACGCGTATCCTTTTCGCATTATAACACGACGCACGAGATAGACGAACTGCTCACGGCGTTGGACGCGTTACGAAAAGGCTAACTTCCTTTTTAAATACTTTTCAATTTATCAATAATCGAACGCAACTTCTTGCGTTGCGCGCCGTCAATCATCGGTGAAAACGTTTGATAAAAATTTTCAAGTTCAGCGTTGGATAACGTTCCCGCGCGTTTGCTTTTTTCTGCCTCGGAAAGAATACTTTTCATCATTTCCATATTGCTTTTTCCGTTATATGCCGAGGCAATCTTTTTCGTTAATTCCTCCGCCGTGAACGGCGTTGCCTTTTCCTCTTCCGTAGGCGTTTGATAATCCTTAAAACTTTTCATTTTTCCACCTCCGCTTTTAAAGATAGTATATTTTATTCCACGATACAATTTTTCGTTACTTTAACGCATATAGTATAGTATGGAAATTTTAATGCTCGTGCTTTTATACTATCTTTCACAAAACGCTGACTTTGCCACAAGCGTCAAGCCTATTATGGATAAATTAAAAGGGTCGGAACAAATGCTCCGTTTTTTAAACGACCTTTCAAAGTTCACGCAAACTTTTTCCACCTTTGCAAGCGACTCGCCCCCTAAAAAAGAAGACCGCAACACCCCGAATAGCAACAACGATAAACCCGCCGATAAAAAAGAACCGCAATCCCCCACGACGGGCATTGCGGACGAATTTATCCAAACGGTTTTGGAAAGCTATTTAAAAAACAGAGAATCGTAATCAAACGATAGAATATCCCCCGTTGACGGGCAAATCGATACCCGTAATATATGCGTTTTCCTCTAAAAACACCACGGCTTTGGCGACGTCTTCGCCTACCCCTATTCTACCAAGGGGAATTTCCGCTTTCAACGCTTGCATTTCTTCCTCGGAAAAGCAAGCGTTCATTTTCGTGTCGATAACGCCGGGAGATACGGCGTTTACACGGATACCTGAATATCCCAATTCCTTTGCAAGCGCTTTCGTGAAACCGATAACCGCCGACTTCGACGCGGAATACACGCTTTCGCAACTTGCGCCAACCTCGCCCCAAACGGACGCAATATTGACAATCAGTCCGCTTTGGCGAGCAATCATTCCCTTTGACGCCTCACGGCTACACAAAAACGCACCGCCTATATTTACGGAAAATACGCGCATAAATTCTTCGTAGGTCGTATCTTGCAGTTGTTTTATAAGGGAAACGCCTGCGTTGTTGACGAGAATATCCACCTTCCCAATTTGCGCAAACAAATTTCGGACAAGCTCTTCCTTCGTTACGTCCACACAGTAAGTTTCTATCCCTTGCGCTTTTGTTTCTACGGCGTTTTGCTCATCTTTGGAATAGGTAACGCAAACACGATAGCCTTTTTCTAAAAACGCTAACGCGATACTTTTTCCTATTCCGCGAACACCGCCCGTAATTAACACCGTTTTCATAAATTTAACGCCCCGTTTCTTTACCTTTCTCTACGATTTCTATAATTTCCTTTGCAATTTGTTCCGGTTCTTTCCCATCCACGTCCACCACGTAATCGGCAACGTGTTCGTAAATGGGGGTACGCTCTTTCATCAATCTTGAAAGTCTATCACGAATACTTTCCGTAGAAGTTTGCAAAAGCGGTCTTGTCCCGTCAACGTGCAAGCGACGGGAAAGCGTTTCGTGTGAGGCGCGCAAAAACACGATTTTACCGTTTTTTTTCAATAAAGCGTTGTTTTCGCTTTTTAAAACCAGTCCGCCACCCGTAGAAATAATCAAATTGTCCATCGCCGCAAGTTCTTTAATTACTTCCGTTTCCAATTTTCTGAAATGCGCTTCGCCGTAATACTCGAAAATATCCGAAATTTTACCGTGTTTATCCACGATTACACCGTCGGTATCGTACCAACGTCTACCCGTAATCTCTGCAATTTTAATACCTATCGTCGTTTTTCCCGCGCCCATCATTCCGCATAAAACTAAATTCATAAATTTACCTCAAAGAAACTTTCAATCCTTCCATCGCCGCAATATAACTTCCTACGCCGAACCCGCAAACGACGCCTTTGCATACGCTAGAAAGTACGCTCGTTTTACGAAATTCTTCCCTTGCGTGTACGTTGGAAAGATGCACTTCCACAACGGGAATATCAATCGCCGAAATTGCGTCGCGCAAAGCGTAACTGTAATGCGTGAACGCGCCGGCGTTAAGAATGACGGCGTCGCAAGTTCTTTGCAAAAAGGTTTCGTGCAAAGCGTTGACGAGTTCGCCTTCAACGTTGCTTTGATAAAAACGAACTTCATCGCCGTTCTTTTTGCAATACTCGGCAATTTTCGCATTTAGCTCGTCCAGCGTTTCCGTCCCGTAAACGCCTTTTTCGCGTTTACCCGTTAAATTCAAATTCACTCCGTTTATCACGAGAAATTTCATAGTTTATTCTCCTTTCGCTAAATATTTTTCGTAAAGCGTTTTCGCTTCTTGCACGCTTGCGCTTTTATTTAAGTATAAACAATCCGCGTAATAGGCTTGATAAAACAGCATTGATTTTCCGTTAAGGATTCGTACGGCTTGATTTTCCGCGATGGACAAAAACGCAGATTTTTCAGGCTCGTAAATTAAATCCACCGCCCATTTTGCGCCTTTAAACGCGGTCTTATCCACGGGGGATTGTCCTTCCGTTTCGTGCATACCCACACCCGTACAGTTGACGACGATATCGTAACCGCCCCCTTCGGGATTTCGCGACGCGTTTACGCCGAGTTGCGCGCACGCTTCCTCCAATTCCGCTTTGTTCCTTCGGTATAATTCCACTTCCGCGCCCGCGTTTTTCAAAGCAACCGCCGTACTTCTACCAGCTCCGCCTGCGCCTAAAACGAGAATTTTTTTTCCTTTTACGCGTACGCTCGACGATTCCAGCATAAGCATAAACCCGACGCCGTCCGTATTATAACCTTGTCTTGTATCGCATAAAACGGTATTCACCGCTCCGCAAGCAAGCGCGTCGCCCTCGATACCGTCCAAATACTCGAACACGTCGCGTTTATAAGGAATGGTCACGTTAAAACCGTCGAAATCGCCCAACAATCTCCGCATCGCGCTATCAAAATCTTCCGCGCGAACGGAAAAACGTTCGTAGTTACAAGATATACCCCATTCGCCTAAAATAAAACGGTGAAATTTTTCGCTTAACGATTTTGATACGTCTTTTCCTATCAAAGCAAGCGTTAATTGGTCTTTACTCATTGCGCACCTACCCGTCGTTAATCGTTTTTTTGCCTTAATTTTTCAAAAAACGTAGGGAAAGAAATAGCGCAACATTCGGGATTATATATATTCCCGCCCCGCTCGGAGGCAATCAACCCCACCGCGCCCGTCATTGCAATTCTGTGGTCCAAATAACTTTGCACGTTACCGCCGATAAGCTTATTTTTTCCACGAATAACGAATCCGTCTTCCAATTCCTCACATTCACCGCCGAGCGCGTTGATAAGCTCCGCCGTCGTTTTTATCCTGTCGCTTTCTTTCACGCGAAGTTCTTTTGCGCCCGTAATACGGCTTTCCCCGTCCGCAAACGAGCAAAGAAGCGCGATAAGCGGTAATTCGTCCACCATAGAAGGAACGTCCTTTTCCGAAAGCGTAATTGCTTGCATATACGATTTTTCAACGAGAATATCCGCCGTTTCTTCACCGCCGGAAATGCGTTTATTTAATAGCGTATAGGTTACGCCTAATTTATCAAACGCAGTCAAAATGCCCGTACGGGTAGGATTGATACCGACGTTTTTGCAAAGCGTCTTACCTTTTAACGCGCCGAGCGCCATAAAATACGAAGCGGAAGAAATATCCGACGGCACGCGCACGTCTACCGATTTCAACGCGCTTTTTTTAATCGTTACGCGATTTTCATTTACCTTTATATCCGCGCCCATTGCCGTTAGCATGCGCTCGGTATGGTCGCGCGATTTTACAGGTTCGACGACGGAAGTTTCCCCGTCGGCTGAAAGCCCTGCGAGCAATACGGCGCTTTTGACTTGCGCCGAAGCAATCGTAAGCCGTATATCTGCGCCCTGCAAGGTTTTGGGGTACACGTATACGGGCGCGTGCCCGTCCGTCGTTTTTATTTCCGCGCCCAAAAGGGAAAGCGGTTGTGAAACTCTTTGCATAGGTCTTGACGACAACGACGAATCCCCGTACAATTTCGCTTCAATTCGTTTGCCTGCGATAAAACCGGTAAGCAATCGCATCGTCGTTCCCGAATTACCGCAATCTAATTGCGCGCCGTTTAAAAATTGAGGCACGCCTTTTACCTTTATCGTCGTTCCGTCCATATCGATTTGCGCGCCAAGCTGACGCATACAACGACAGGTGGAAATGCAATCCTCGCCCATCAGCGCGTTGGTAATTACCGCCTCGCCTTCCGCTCCGCCGTTAAACATTACCGCGCGATGCGTTATGGATTTATCACCGGGCAACTCAAATTCCCCTTCAAAACGTTCTATTGGTTGAACTCGTTGCATAATCTTTCCTTCTTTTATAGCTTTTTCGTGGCGTTTTGAATGTATTCCGCATATTTTTCAAAGGGCAATTCCAAAGCCGTCCATTCGTTTTTCCGTTTTGCCACCGCCATGACAATTTTATCTTTTTGCGTATTTTTTTTATCAGCTTTTGCTTTTATTAAATAGTTGGCAATCGTTGAAAAGTCTTGTTTTTCATACGGCGCTACGGTTATCGCCGTTTTCAAAATACGCAACAAACGAACGCCGTAGTCTTTATCGCAAACGCCAAGTTCTATTGCCGTTTGCGTTTCCAAATACGCGCCATATAACACGCTCTCCCCGTGAGAAAGATTGTACGCAAGCTCAATAGCGTGCCCCGTCGTGTGCCCGACGTTCAAACTTTTACGCTCGCCCGTTTCCTTTTCGTCCGCTTGTACTACGTTTGCTTTATGCTGGATACACGAAACGATGAGCGTTTGCAAAAACGACAAATCCGCAAGTTTATCCGTATTCCGTTCGAGTTCGTCGAATATCTTCCCGTTCAAAAGCGCGTATTTTACGATTTCGCCCATTCCGCATTTAATTTCGCGAACGGGTAAGGTTTTCAAAAAGGAGGGGTCGACCAAGACTTCGCAGGGTTGATAAAACGCGCCGACGATATTTTTTACACCGCCCAAATCCACCGCCGTTTTACCGCCTACGCTACTATCCACCTGCGCCAAGAGGGTCGTAGGAATCTGCACGCAAGAAATTCCACGCATATACAGCGACGCCGACAAACCGCCGATATCCCCGATAACGCCTCCGCCTACCGCAAATAAGCGGGAATTGCGAAGTAGTCCTGCGCTCGTCATTGCGCTTAGAATTTCATATAACGATTGAAAATTTTTATTTTCTTCCCCTGCAGGCAAAACAAAAAGTTCGTCGTTTTTGAAATATTTATCAAAAAAAGCTTTATGCAAAGCGTATACGTTCGTGTCCGTCAAGACGAAATTTTTTTGACCTTCCGTAAGCATAGGCAAACGGAGAGAAAGGCAATCCTCGCCTACGTAAACTACGCTATGCACGGTAGGGGTTTTTAAAGGAATTTCCGTCATATTCTTTTCTCCGTTAAGGAAGTAAGTCGTATCTGTTCTTTATCTGCGACATCGTATCTCCGCCAAGTCTTTTGGAAATACAATCTGCCAGCACTTGCGCCACTACCGCTTCCGCGATAATCTCCAAAGCAAAAATCGCGCAAACGTCGCTACGCTCCGACGAGGCTATCGCTTGTTCTTTCGTAAGAAAATCTACCGTTTTTAATCCTTTCATAAGCGTAGGAATGGGTTTCATCGCAACGGAAAGCACGATTTCTTCGCCGTTCGTCATTCCGCCTTCAATACCGCCCGCGCGGTTGGTTTCACGGTAATACCCTTTTTCTTCTTCGAAATATATCTCGTCGTGAATTTCCCGCCCGCTCGTTTTGCCGACGGCGAATCCTGCGCCGATTTCCACGCCTTTTACCGCCTGAATACTCATCAAAGCTTGCGCAAGATTTGCGTCCAGCTTTTCCGCGTACGTCATCATACTGCCAAAACCGCTTTTAACGCCTTTTACGCGAATTTCTACGATACCGCCCGCCGTATCTCCGTCTTTTTTTAATGCGGAAATTTTCTCTTCCGCCAAGCGGGAACTTTGTTCGTCTATCATACCCGTAGCGGTAGTTTTCGCTTTCGCCAACTCTTCAAAGGTATATTTCCCTTCGTCTTTTATACCGCAAATTTCTTTTACGTATCCGCCGATTTGAATACCGAGCGCAGATAAATATTGTTTAAACACTCCGCCGGACGCAACACGGATAGCCGTTTCTCTTGCGGAGGCGCGTTCTAAAATATTGCGCGCGTCCGTCTGCTCAAACTTCAAAATTCCCGTCAAATCAGCGTGACCGGGGCGGACTTTGGTAAGTGATTTTGCTTGCATTATATTTTCGTCGCACGCTCTGTCGGACATACAGCTTTCCCAATTCGCGTAATCTTTATTATAAATACAAAGCGTAACGGGACTACCGAGCGTTTCCTTATTCCGAACTCCCGTTAAAATCTCTACGCGGTCACGCTCGATTTTTTGTCTACCGCCACGGCCGTAACCGCTTTGGCGCAAAGCAAGTTCTGCGTTTATCCGTTCTACGTCTATTTCAAGATGCGCGGGCAACCCTTCTATAATTGCCACGAGCGCTTTTCCGTGGGATTCTCCCGCCGTCGTTAATTTCATATTTTATTCTCCTGCTGAAAATACGTATTCTGCGCCGACGAAGTCCACCGTTACGCGTTTTCCGTTTTGAACGCGTCCAAGTAAAATTTCCTCGGAAAGTCTGTCTTCTATCCGTTTGGTAATCACACGTTTTAACGGTCTTGCGCCGTACTGCGCGTCGTAACCTTCCCGCACGAGCGCATCCAATGCGCCTCTCGTCACGGTAAGCGTAATACCGCGTTGTTGACTTAATCGCTTTGCAAGCGCGCGTATGATTTTATCTCCGATTTGCACGCAATCACGTTCCGTCAAGCGATGGAATACGATAATATCGTCCAATCTATTCAAAAATTCGGGACGGAATTTCTCTTTCAACGCTTTGGTAATATTTTCCTTCATTCCGTCGTACTGTTTTTCGTCCGCGCCCTCTTTATCGCCTCTGCCTTCATCGCCAAACCCGTACAAACCCGTACGCTGACTTTCGGCTACCGACGCGCCGACGTTGGAAGTAAGAATAATAATCGCGTTCTTAAAGCTCACCGTTCTGCCCTTGCTATCCGTCAATCTGCCGTCGTCCAAAATTTGCAACAACAAATTAAACACATCGGGGTGCGCTTTTTCTATTTCATCGAATAAAATAACGCAATAGGGTTTCGTCCGTACCTTATCCGTAAGTTGCCCCGTTTGCATATCCTCGTACCCCACGTAACCGGGAGGCGCGCCGATTAGTTTGGATACGGATTGTTTCTCCATATATTCGCTCATATCCAAACGAATCATTTGTTCTTCCGAACCGAACATAGATTCCGCCAAGGCTTTACAAAGGTCGGTTTTCCCTACGCCCGTAGGACCGACGAAAATAAACGAACCTATAGGACGGTTGGGGTCTTTCAACCCCGCGCGCGCACGGCGAATCGCTTTTGCTACCGCGCTTACCGCTTCGTTCTGCCCAATGATGCGGGCGTGTAAGTCCTGTTCTAAGCGCATAAGTTTTTCACCCTCTTCTTGGGTGATTTTCATAAGCGGAATTTTCATTCTCGCGCTAACGATTGCCGCGACCTGTTCTCTGCCGATTGCGCTTCTACCGTCGGCAAGAATTTGGGGAGCTTGCGCTTGCTTGAGCGCGATAATTTTTTCCTGCGCGATTCGTTTTTGTTCAAACGCCATCGTTGCCAAGGCGTATTCGCCGCGCCGTTCGCGAAGCAATCGTTCCGTTTCACAATCGGCGACCTCTTTTTCAAGGTCTTTCAATTCCGCTCCGCCGTCCGCCAAAATACGCACGCGCGCCGACGCTTCGTCGATTAAATCTATCGCTTTATCGGGTAAAAATCTATCCGTTATATAACGCGAAGAAAGCGTTACCGCCGCCTCGATTGCCTCGTCCGTAATAACGATTCCGTGATGTTGTTCATATTTAGAACGCAAGCCCTTTAAGATAGCTATCGTATCTTTTTGCGAAGGTTCTTCTACGTATACGGGCGTAAAACGACGCTCTAACGCGCTATCCTTTTCGATATATTTACGGTATTCTTCAATCGTCGTCGCGCCGATAACTTGTAAATCGCCACGCGCGAGCATCGGTTTTAAAATATTCGCCGCGTCCATACCGTTATCCGACGACGAACCTGCGCCGACGATGGTATGTATTTCGTCGATAAAAAGCACGACGTCGCCGTCCTCAATCACCGCGTCCATCATATCTTTTAAGCGTTCCTCGAAATCACCGCGATAACGCGCGCCCGCCAACATCCCCGGCAAATCCACCGAAAATACCGTTTTATTGTATAATTGTTCGGGCACGTCACCGCTGATTATCATTTGGGAAAGTCCTTCGATAATCGCGCTTTTTCCCACACCCGGCTCACCGATTAAAACGGGATTGTTTTTTAAACGGCGAGAAAGCACTTGCACGACTTTTTCTATCTCTTTTTTGCGCCCGATAACGGGGTCCATTTTGCCCCGTTTTGCCCTTTCCGTCATATCTATTCCATAAGCGGAAAGCTTTTCTACTGCGGGATTTTTTTTGGATTGCATACGCTTAACGGCGTTGCCTTTTTCTAAGGTTGCCGAAACCTCTTCCCTTTTCGTTTCCGTTTCGGTTAACCTATCGCCTTGATACGCGCCCGCAACGGGGTCCGTCGTAGAATTTCCGTTTATATACTCCCCGCTACTTTTTTTACGGGCAAGTTCTTCCATTACGCGCAAAGTTTTCTCTTTCACAAGCTCGACGTCCGTGAGTTTTTTTAAAATGCGTACGGCAAAACAGTCGTCCACGTCTAAAATGGCGTAAAGCATATGCGCCGTACCTGCGGGCAAATCGCTATCCTCCGCCAAAAGAACCGCCGTATCGTACATTTGTTGCGTTCGGCGCGTTAAGCCGTCGTGTTTGGACTCTTTATCGATAGATTTAAAGAACAAAGGCGCGTATTGCGCGTTGGTAACGCCACATTCCGTTAATATTTGGTACGCGGAACATTCCGACAAAGTCAAAAAGGCATAGATAAAATGCTCGCTACCAACGTACCGCGCTTGTTTTTGCACGGTGATTTCGTTCGCAACGTGCAACGCTTTTCTGAAATTGTCCGAAGCTCTGTGTAATGGATACATAGTTTTCTTTCCTTTTACCGTTGTTTAATCAATGCGGGAAACGAGTTCCGGAAGAACTTTATGCGCAATATCTGCGCGAATAAGGTTACATTCCTCCTCGCTTTTGCCCTGTAAACCGTTTTCCAAACGAAAAGACGCAGAACGCATATTTGCCATAAAATCGTTAAACGCGCGTATATCCCGTACTTTAAAAAAATCAAGAGCAATCCCGAGCTTAATTTTCACCATACCGCCCGTCAACTCCTTTAACGTTAATACTCCGCAATTCGTAAGCGTTCCATACGCACGCAAGCACATATCGCGTAAAGAAATTTTATTTTCCTTCAACATCCGTTCACGCGCACGAAGTTCCAAATCGCAAAGCGTCATCGTCATTCGAATCATTTTATCTAAAATTTCCCCTTCGGATACGCCGAGCGTTCTTTCGTTACTTACTTGATAATTATACCCTTCCGCCGCCGTGCCTTCGCCAAATACTCCGCGAACGGTTAAGCCTCCTGCTTTGAGTTGGGGTAAAAATTCTTCCAATTCTTTACTCCAAGCCATCCCCGGTAAAAACATCATTACCGACGCGCGCATACCCGTACCCAAATTGCTAGGACAGGCGGTTAAATACCCCAATCGGTTGTCGTAAGCAAACGCTAAAGAATTGCCGAGCGCGTCGTCTATACCGCTAATTTGCTCGTACGCTTTGTATAAATCAAAACCTTTATAAATATATTGTTCTCGCAAATGGTCCTCTTCGTTGACCATTAAAGACATAGATTTATCCGACGAAAGAAAGACTGCGCCAATTCCCTTTTTTTTGATAAGGGCAGGGGAAATCAAGTGCTGTTCTTGTAACAGCGTCGCTTCCTCTGCGCTTAAAGTTGCCATATCGTTTTTTTGGAAATCGTCTAATTTCCCCAATTCGTTTTCTACCAAATATACAATTTCTTTGGCTAATTTTTCATCGAGTTTATGCGGAAAAGGATAGGCAAGCAAATTGCGCGCAAGGCGAATTCTCGTAGAAGTTACGAGCGTTTCGATAAATCCCGGTTGCGCCATGAATATTCTTCCTCCTCTCCCGTCTTTAATAAAACGATTTGCCGTTCGTATTCTCTTGCGCCTTCGTAATCGTTTTCCAAGTAGCATTTTTTTGCCATCGTCTTTAATTCGGAACAACGGCGCTGAATACGCTCCTCTTCCGTTTCCCAAACGGTTTTCCCTTTATGCACCTCACAGCCTTGCATTTTAACGACGACGGGCATTACCGTGGAAGATAGCAAGTTATAACAATTCGCGCAACCCACGAGATTGCGCCGTTTTATTTCCGACGCTAAAGTCCCGCAATAAGGGCACGCATTTTGTTTTTCACCCTCTTTTTCCTCAACGCACAAAAACAATTTTTCATAACATTCCAGACAATAATACACTACCGCTTTTTTGTCTTTTTTTATTTGCTCGTACGCTTTCGTCGCTTGATTTTTTTTGCATTGACTGCACAGCATAAAATATTCTTTTTTTCCGCCTTTTTTATTTTTTCAATCCCTTTTTTCTTAATTCTCCGTTTTTTTCGCTTTTCTGAAAAGAGAACGGAAAAACACCCAAAGTACCTCTAATACCTGTAACGGTATTCCTATCAAATAAATACACCACAGCGGACCTAAATCCATACCGACGTTATTTGGTAAAAAGGAAATCGTTAAATACAAACAAGTCAACCCCGTCCAAATGAGCGCGGATACGCCGACAAAATTTAGTAACCGATATTTCCATATACTTGCGTACACGATAAGCAATACCGCGTTTGCCGTAACGGCGTACAAAAACACCATCCACCATATCCAACCCGTTGGATTAAGAAGTTGCAACGCAACGAATACGCAGGTTGCGACGAGCCACACGATACCGCTTGAGAGTAAAATAATCATTATCTTCAAACCTTTCGTTTTTTCCGCCTTTGCTTTGCTTTGCGGTGTTTCCTCGCCTACTAAATCGTTTAAACTGACGTTGTAAAGTTTTGCAAGTTGCAATAAGATATACACGTCGGGAATACCGTTGCCCTGTTCCCATTTAGAAACCGATTTATCCGAATAATTTATTTTTTCCGCAAGCTCCGCCTGCGTCAAGCCCGCTTCTTTACGATAATGCGTAAGATTTTTGGCTATTTTCTGATTTATTTCAAGAGTATTTTCCATAGTTCTATGATAGCATATTTTTTACTTTCTCGTCAAGTAGGTAGAAGTAATTTCTTTATTTTTATAACGAAAGAGAGCCCTTAAACAAAGGAACTCTCTTCAATTTTATTAGTACGCGCGAGCGTAAACGATTACGTGTTTTGCTTTTTCACCGCAAACAGCGCACTTCTCCGCGCTTTCGCCCTCAGCAAACACACGCGCCGTCGCCGCCGTTTCCTCTTTGATTTTGTCTTCACATGCACGGCAACCGCACCAACCGGCTTTTACGAAATTTCCGTTTTCTACGCCTTGTAAAATGCCTTGCATATCGTCCGCGTAGACAATACGCCCGTCACGGCGTTTTCTTGCCGATTCCAGCATATCTTTTTGCATCGTTGCAAGCAATTCTTTCACGATTACCGCAGGGTTTTCCAGAGGCATTTCCGTCTTTTCCAAGGTATCGCGACGAGCGCACAACATTTTTCCCGCCTCTATATCGCGAGGTCCAAGTTCTATTCTAACGGGCACGCCTTTCATTTCCCATTCGTTAAACTTCCAACCGGGGCTATTATCGGAAACGTCTAACGTTACGCGAATACCTGCTTTTTCTAATTCCGTTTTTAATTCTTCACATTTTTCAATGACGCCACCCTTGCGCGCCGCAATCGGAACGATGACGCATTGGATAGGCGCGATAACGGGCGGGAATACCAAACCGCGTTCGTCGCCGTGCGTCATAATGATTGCGCCGATTAAACGGGTAGAAACACCGAACGACGTCGTATACGCAGGTTGTAATTCCCCTTCGTTGTTTTGGAATTCTATATTAAACGCTTTTGCAAAATTTTGTCCTAAATAATGCGAAGTACCCGACTGCAAACTTTTCCCGTCGCGCATCATCGCCTCCATCGTATAGGTTGCTACTGCGCCCGCGAATCTTTCCTTTTCCGTCTTTCTGCCCGTTAAAACGGGGATAGCAAGACAATTTTCCATAAACTCTTGGTAAACGCCCAGCATCGTCAACGCAAATTCTTCCGCCTCTTGCTCCGTCGAATGCGCGGTATGCCCCTCGTGCCATAAAAACTCGCTCGTTCTAAGGAAAGGACGGGTCGTTTTCTCCCAACGCATAACGTTACACCATTGATTCACCTTTAAAGGCAAGTCGCGATAGGATTGTACCCATTTCGACATCATCGTACCGATAATCGTTTCGGAGGTAGGACGAATCGCCAAGGGTTCGGAAAGTTCTTCGCCACCTGCGTGCGTAACTACTGCCACTTCGGGCGCAAAACCCTCGACGTGTTCCGCTTCTTTTGTAAAATAACTCATCGGGATTAACAACGGAAAATATGCGTTTTGTATACCCTTTCGTTGAAATCTTTCGTTGAGTTCTTTTTGTATATTTTCCCAAACCGCATAACCGTAAGGACGAATAACCATCGTGCCTTTTACCGGACCGTAGTCTACCATTTTCGTCTTTAATACTACGTCGGTATACCATTGCGGGAAATCCGCATTGATATCCGCGATTTGCTCTACGAATTGCGTTTCTTTTGCCATTTTGCGCCTCCAATAAGGATAATTTCTTTTTTAATGCATTTATTATAACGCAAAACGCTTGAAAAGACAAGCGTTTTTTTGTGTTTTTTATTACGATTTTACATTATTCGTCCC
This sequence comes from Clostridiales bacterium, assembly GCA_015069285.1. Lineage (GTDB taxonomy): Bacteria > Bacillota > Clostridia > Christensenellales > Borkfalkiaceae > Scatosoma. The sequence continues at coordinate 25,557 of SVIX01000013.1, forward strand.
ACAACGCATCCGCCAATTCCGTTTCTTCCTGCGTCGTTTGCCGAAGAACGCGTTTGGTTTTGTTTATCGGATAGGGCGCGTCGTTTGCGTTACAATAGCGTACGCTATCCACGTAAACGATTTGTTCGGTGTTCCGCCTACCCATCGTAACCCATACGTAAGTATTTGCTTGTGTGCGCTTTTCTTCGTCCACGTACCAATAATTGCACCCAACACAGCCTCTCGGACTCACGCCTACGTACAAATATGCGCCATCGTCCGATTGCGCCGTTCCCGTTTCAGCAATCAAGGGTTGTTCCTCCGTTTCCTTGTTATGGAAATAGGAAAATTTATCTTTTTCTTGCGGTTTCCCAACGGCTACGGTATATTCTTGCAATAAGCCGTCCAACAATTTTTCAATCTCGACACGAGCCAAGCGCACGACGACGCTCGTAGCGTTCCATAACCCCGTATCTTTATTTCGTGTAAAAATTTCAAATTGCATTTGGCAAGTCGCGTGTTCGCGCTCTTCGGGGCGCATAAGACCTATTTCGGCGTTTGGCACGAAAACTATTCTCAGCCCTAATTTTTTCCAAGTCAAAGAATATTTTCTTACAATTTTTCCTTTCAATAAAAAGTCCGTAACAGAAAGAAATTTTTCCAATTCGTTACGCGTAAGATACGCTCCCGCTTTTTCAAAGCGGATATTATCGGTTGTTACCAAAAAACGAATATCCACCCAATCTCTTCCCGACGAAGACAAAATGGAAAATTCAACTTCCGTTCCGTTTAATTGCAATATCATTTCACACCTATTTATTGATTCGTTTTAACTTTGGTTAAACATCTTGCGCATAAATGCGATACGCGCGGAAAGCGCCTGCTGTGACGTTGGAGCTTTTTGTTTAATATCAAAACCGTGCATCGTACCTTTGATTTCGTTGACCGTGACGGCAATGCCTGCCTCTTGCAACCGTTTCGCGTATAAAATTCCGTCGTCCCGTAAGCAATCAAACTCGGCAAGTTCAATATACGTAGGAGGCGCATATTCAAAAGTAGTTGCCTCAACGGGCGAGGTATATACGTAAGCAGGTGATTTATTATCTACTTTTATCATAGGAAATACTTTTTTGGAAAGTTTAGAATTCCACATAGGCGTATCGGTATATTTCTCGTTCGACGAGCTTTCCCCTCGCATATCCAAAAAAGGATAAGGTAGCATTTGAAACAAAAACTTTATCGGATGGTTACGGTCCTTCGCCATCATACAAACGCCCACGGAAAGGGTTGAACCCGCGCTATCTCCCCCAATTCCTATCTTCGTTTTGTCGATACGAAAATTTTCCGCGTTATCGTATAAATAACGGGTCGCCTCGTAGCAATCCTCAAAAAACTTTGGAAAGGTGTATTTGGGCGCAAGGCGGTAATTGATAAACCATACCTTACAGTTTAGTTCTTTGGCATAACACATCGCGTTTCTATAATGATACGCACCTGCAGGAAGTACGAATCCGCCACCGTGGATATAGATAAGACAGGGCGAGTTCCCGTTCGCTTCCTTTGGTGAAAACAAAAAACACTCTATCTTTTCCCCGTCGTAGCTTGTAATTTTATAGCGTTTTGCGTCAAGCGTTTCGTCTTTATAGATAAATTTAGGTACTTTAATAAACGGCACCGTTATTTTCAAAAAAGCTTTGCTTAACGGCGGTTTAAAAAGCGAAAACGGGAAAAATTCTTTTTTTATTGGATACTTTGCCATGAAATACCTTTACTCTTCTTCTTTTTTTATCTTATAAAGCATTACCGCCGATGATTTTTATTTTCCCGTCTTCTTTTACGACGTCGTAATACTCAGCGCTACTTACCACTTCATAATTTTCAAATCTATGAGCGTTTTAATCGAATTAAACATTAAAAGCCCACAAAAAATGATAAGCACAATATGAAATAACCGTTTTTGAAAATAGTCTTTTATATAAGAACATCGCAGTAGTTCTCCTGTATACTTTTATTATATCATAGCGTTTCGGCACAAGTCAACGGTTTTGATACAAATAAAATGCGTCCTAATAAAAACAAGGTTTCCTAAAAAATTAATCCCCCTTCCGCTTGCAAAAGGAAAAAAAGTGAGGAGTCTACAACTCAAGTTTCAAACAAAAAAACGCATAGCCTGCGAAGTTTTACTCATAGACTCTGCGTTTTTTACATTTTGTTTGTCGTATTTAATAATTGCTACCATAAAACGTTTTCACGTCAATAGTAAATTTTTATTATCCTGCTTGCCATTCGCCACATTTCAGGAAACAATCCATTCACCGTTAAAGCGTCACGCAACCGCCTTGCTTTCTGCTCTTTTCCGCCGCATACACACATTCGTGTCCGTTAATGGAATCGACGATATCCGTTGCCGCAATGCTCGGTTTTTCACCTTGCATACGCCGTACGAAATCACGCATCAGTAGGATATCGCCTCCGCCGTGCCCAACAGATTTCTCAATCGCTTTCGTTACGTCCACCGTTTCCTCTGTCCACATGCTGTTTTCGAAGTTGAATTTACGGTAAGTGTATTTATTCGACTCGAAGAAGCCTTCAATTTCCCCTTCCGTACCAATAATATGTATTTTCCTACCGGGGCGAGGTACTGCGGAAAGCATTGAGTGGAACGCCGTAGAACCATTTTCAAATTTCATCATCACGCTTTGATGGTCAACAAGATCAGAACCCGTCTTGTACGCACATACGCCCATAGGGTCGTTCGTTTTCAACGCTTCAAGTTTTTCGTCTATCGTAATTTCGGAATGCTTTTTCTTAATCAGCGGATAACTGTAGATACACCATATATCATTGTCCACGTAATGAGATTTTGCACTAAAACGGCAAGTATCTATATGCGGACAATTATTATAGCATCTATTCGTGCTGTCCTTGGGCGCTTTTTCGGGTACGATAAAATTCCTACCGCCATAGCTCACGACCTCCGTAGGTTGCGTGGCATTATTTAACCAACAAATCAAATCGATATCGTGGCAACATTTTGCAAGCAACATACCGCTCCCACATTCCTTTTCCGACTTCCATTTTCCACGTATAAAAGAAGCCGATGCATGACCTACACCTACAAGCTCACTCGTTTCGATATGTATAATCTCGCCAACTTTACCAGCCAAAATATCGCGCTTGATTGCGTTGTAGAACGGAGCATATCTCAAAACGTGCCCTACCATCATAGTCAAATTTCTCTCGGTTGCAATTTTTCTCAATTCTTGCAATTTCTCGGAATTGTTTACAATGGGCTTTTCAAGTAAAAGATGATAATTTTGCCCTAATAATGCTTTTGCCTGTTCATAATGAAGCTGATCCATCGTTGCAACGACCGCGCAATCGGCAATTTTACCACGCTTTAACAGTTCGTCAAAACTCGTTAAACATTGCGATTTATCGAGATTAAATTTCTCTTGCGCCATTCCCAATCGATACAAATCAGGGTCAACAACCGCCACAATCTCCAATTCTTCGGGGTATTTTGACGCATAATTGGCGTATAAACTCCCTCTGTCTCCATATCCAACAATAACTACTTTTACCTTCATAAATCATTTGCTCCTTAAATTCTATTCGCAATCGATATGCGCTCAATACAAAAATCAATTATGATACCATTATGATAACATATACGATTTTCAATCGCAACTCATATTAAAAGACAAGTTTCTCATTTTCTCGGATTTTTCTTGACATTTATTTCAATATATGCTAACATAAAAAACAAGGAGAAAAATTATGAACAGTTTTTATGAAACCGACGCCGACCACAACGATTATATGCTGATTTTTCCTTTCACTTCATTGAGCGTAGACGCGCATTTTCACAAAAGCTTGGAATTTGTCTATTGTTTAGAGGGAACAACGGAAGTTTTTATTGATGGTACGCGATACCTTTTGAACGCCGATGAAATCTATACCATTCCAAGCTATTTCATTCATTATAATAAAAATGTAGGTCCCAATAAAATTTTATCTTTTGTGTTTGCGCATAATTATTTCCACGATTTTGAAAAAAGCTATCCGGGGCTTACCTTTCCGCTCTTATTGCTAAACCACGAAAAGAATCGCGAAATTCGCGTTTTGTTAGAGGATGCTTTTACTTTGCTAAGCAAAAACGAATATAATTATGAAAATATCCCCTTTCTAAAACGGCAAGCCGTAATCAATGAATTTCTATATAACCTTGCTAATATATATTCATTAACAAAACATCCAACAAAAAAAGTAACGAATGTTATTTTAGACGTTCTAACATATATAAATATCCATTATAAAGAAAAGCTTACCGTAAATACTCTAGCAGACACCTTCGGCTATTCCCCTCAACACTTTTCAGAAATATTTAATAAACACGTGGGCTATAATTTTAACACTTATATCAATAATATCCGTATTAAAAATGCACTTCTCAAATTAAATGATCCCAACAATAAAAAATCCCACACCGAAATTGCTTTCGAATGCGGGTTCAATTCTTTGGCTACTTTTTATAGGGCTCTAAACAAAAAATTAAACAAGGGATAGTGCTACAGTTCACAAGAAAAAAGCTCTACCCCCCAAACAAATAAAATCCGTTTTAAAATAAATATCCACTGGCATAGCCAGTGGTTTTTACTTTTCGGGCATAGCCCTAATACTACCAGCGGGGCACAAGTGCCCTTTCGGGGTGCCTGGCAGCGTGCTTTAATTACTTGCCA
>SVIX01000070.1 GCA_015069285.1 Clostridiales bacterium
TTTTAGGGACAAGCGCACCTTTATCGGCTTCCCCGTTAGATACATAGATAGAGCGGAAGATAAAAAGAATTTTGACTATATGCCCATAGCAGATAGGCGCACGGCAGTTATCGCAAAAGAGGGTAGAACGGGCACGGCTTTGACCGACTGCGTCATTATGACCTCGCAGGACGGACTCCGCTTTAATCGTCGCGACGACGCATTTTTAACCCCCGGCTTGGAAAACCGTTATAACTGGAATTACGGAAATTGCTACCTAGCGCACGGACTTATTGAAACGGAAGCGGAGGACGGTAGAAACACCGAAATCTCCTTCTACGCAGTCGAAAATTTCCGTATTAAAAACGCGAATTTTAGAAGATACACGATGCGTTTGGACGGGTTTTTCTCTTGGTACGCGCACAACTGTGGCGGAGAAATTATCACCAAACCCTTCACTTTAGAATACGATAAACTGTTTGCAAACTTTGCAAGCTCGGTGCGTGGCGGTATGAAAGTTTTCGTATTGGACGAAAACGACTCCTCTATCGACGGCTATGAAAGCTATACCATTTTCGGCGATACGACGAACAGACCTATTGAATTTGACAAACCGTTAAGCGAATTAAAAGGCAAAACGGTAAAATTGAAAATTTGCTTGCAAGACTGTCATTTGTATTCGCTTACCTTTGAAAATTAACGCAGTAAAAAACACACCCGCATATTTGAGATATGCGGGTGTGTTTTCGTTTATATCAATTTTCTAAAAACGCAGAATGAATTACGTAATCCGCCGTCGCTTTATTCGTTGCGATTGGAATATCGTACACTACTGCAATTCTGAGCAACGCCTTAACGTCGGGGTCGTGCGGTTGGGACTCCAACGGGTCCCAAAAGAAGATAACGATATCAATTTTCCCCTCCGCCACTTTCGCGCCGATTTGTTGGTCGCCACCGAGCGGACCTGAAAGATAACGCTTAACGGGCAAATCCGTTGCTTCGGCAACGAGTTTCGCCGTCGTGCCCGTACCACAAAGCGCGTATTTTTCAAGCGTTTCTTTATTTTTCAACGCCCAATTTACCATTGCGGATTTTTTGTTGTCGTGTGCAATCAAGGCTATCGTCTTGATTTTTTTTGTTTTCATTTCGTTCTTCCTCTTTTGTTATTTCGTTAATTTAATCATAACATAAAAACTCGTAAATTGTCAAGAGTTTTTCGTATATCGTTCTTAAACTCCGTTATATTTTACTTCGTTTTGATTAAACTTATTCATTGACAGGTTCAAAACGCCATTCGTCGTCCGTTTCTACTAAACGATACGCAACGGCGTCTACCGCGCTTCTCGTTTCGTCGCCGGGGAAGGAGGCTTGAATAAAATAGAAACAACCGTCGCCTAAGGAATAAGTTCCCATACTCCCGTGCGGGAAGAAACTACCCGTCGCTCCGCTTTTATTTTTTCCCGCATTACGCAAGGAAATTTCTAAGCCTTCCATATTTTTACCTTTTAAAGGTTTCCATTCCGCTTTTTTACTGCCGTCAATATAGAACATCGTATAATTGGTAAATTGCGGTTTGGTACCCGGATAAACGGTGGCAAAATAATCGCCCGTATATTCGTCGTATTCTAAGTTTTGTATACCAAAGGTGGTATTTCCCGTATAAAGAAAATATTGATTGCGCGGAGCTTTTTCTTCGTACAGTTTATCGAAAGAAACTTGAGATATGCTCGAAGCATTCTTCCACCAATCCTCAAAATCGTATTGTAAAATGACTTGATAGTCGTTGTCTTTGCGCTCGGTATCTCCATAAATCCCGTAGCAAACGTGTAAAAATTTACGAGAATTTTTGTCGCAACCGAACTCCGTTCCAATCGTTAAGCCGTCTATACCCGAACACCCGTGCACGTGCGCTAATTCTTTTCCGTTGGAAATGCTCGTTCCTTTATAATCGTTTTCCACCGTGCGTAAGCGTACGACTTTCATAACGCCGTCTTTTTCCGCGTCCATATTTAAACGATCGATTTTATCCACGTCGAAAATCGCGATGAAAAATCCCTCGGATATTGCATTGGGGTCTATTCCCATTTTTTGAAGAATTCCTTGTCCTATACTATCCTTTTTATATTCCAACGAAGCGTATACTTTGCCGTCGATATCGCAAAAATCCATACACCCTAAATGCCCGAAAATATTTTCCACGCTACCGACCATATTGCCGTTCATATCCGCTTTTATTAATCTCGTTGTAAAAGAATAATACACGTATTTTCTTTGGGTATCTACCGCAAAGCCTTGACAATGTCCGTATTTTCCACCCCAATCACCGGAGCGTATCGTTTTATACATAATCAATTATTCTCCTTTTTTTTCTTTGTTTTTTATTGTAAATATTATATAATTAAAAAAAGGAAATGTCAAGGAAATGTCAAGGATTTCTAAAACTTACGCACAAAAATCACTTGACTTATCTCTATAAATTGTTTTATAATTAAACTACCGTTTAAACAAGGAGAAAAATGATTATGGACAACAAATACGATTCCTCGCTTTTTCCAAGAGCCTTATACGATTCTAAAAAACCGAAGCTTTGCTATCAACCAAATAGAAGCAAAGAAGAACGTGACGCTTGGATTGCCGATTTACGCCAATCCGTCATTAAACATATGGCTTTTTCGGAAGATTTATACGAAACGCCTATCGTCAATTTTTTATGTAAAAAAGATAGAGGCGCGTATACGGTAGAAAAATACGAAATTAGTACCGAACCGCATTTATGGATGACCTTTCTTTTGTTAGTTCCCAAGGGTGCATCGGAGCAAAACAAAACGCCCGCCGTGCTTTGTACGCCCGGTACGTGTTGGACGAAGGAAACTTTGGCAGGCGAAGAGTTCTACGACCTTTCTTACGAGCCAACCCAACAGCCCGGCGGTGCGAGAACTGGCGGTCGCTACTTTTACGCAAATGCTATGGCGCAACACTATGCAATGCACGGTTTTACCGCGTTAGCGTGTGAAGACCTGACCATCGGCGAACACGCAGGCAGTATAAACGCTAAAACCGTCAACGAATTACTCATTTGTCTTGGCAGAAGTCTCTTTGGCATTACCTTCGAAGTGCGTCTTGCTCTTCTTCGTTGGTTAAAAGAACGCCCCTTTGTCGACCGTTCGCGTCTTGCCGTCAGCGGTCATTCGCTCGGTACGGATTCCGCGTCGTGCTTAGCCCTTTTAGACGAAGACGTAAAAGCGTTCGTCTACAACGACGGGCTTTGTGACATGCCGGTGCGTTTAAGCCATACGTGTCCCCCCGAAGAGATGCCCTTGAGTTTTTGGCAATTCTATCACGGTATGCATAACGATTATGCTTATCCCGATTTATTGGCGGCGTATGCACCTCGTAAGCTGTTTATTACGGAGGGCGGGAGAACGGAAGCTTTACTCAAACTTAAAAACGCCTATAAGGAATTAGGCGCAGAAGAAAATTTCCGTTACGACTATTTCCAAAAGTTCGCCGACCCTGCAAGCCGTATTTTTGACGATACGCCGTTGCATCACAATATGACGAATATGGAATATTTGACTTACGGCAACTGTGACCCTGATAAGCATTTCTTCAAGTACGAACAAGCGATTCCGTGGTTGATAGAAGCATTGAAATAAAAGAATTTACACCGCCGAGGGAAATCCCCTCGGCGGTCTGCTTTATAAAAAGAGGTACTGCGACAAAGGCGTTCCCTATAAGGGATTTTTTGAAACATTAAAAAATTTATAGGAAATTGCACTTTCAAGCGGAGAAACAATCAGATTCCATTACGGAGTCTGATTTTT
>SVIX01000071.1 GCA_015069285.1 Clostridiales bacterium
GTTGAAATTTGCGACGATAAACCGTTCTCGGTAAGCGCACGCCCGCGTCGTTAAGCGCAAGGGAGGTAAGCGTTTTATCGTCGCAAATTTCAACGGCTGAGGCGCGATTGAAAAGCCGTATTCTCTGTTGTTCCAAAATACGTCCCGCGTATTTATCCTTATCTAAATATACGACGAAATCACAGTCCTGCAAGTTCACACAAGCCTTACCGTCCCCTTCCAACCAAGCGGAAAAACTACCGTTTCTTATCACTTCCGCTTGCGCGCCGAGCGCAACGAGTTCTTCTTTTATTCGTTCTGCCTGTCTTAAAAATTTTTCCGCTTTCGGATACGCGTTAATGACGATATAGCCTTTCAATTTGCACTCCTTCTTTCGTGAAAAAGGCGAGGTTTCCCCCGCCTTTTCTTTCGTCGATTTTTTATTCTTCTACGCGAATAACTGCTTTGACTTGCGTAATGCCCGATTGATTAATTTTCGCGACCGCGCTCTTCACGCTGTTTTCCGTCGTTTTATGCGTGATAATAATTAAAGGAATACGCGTATCTTCGCCCGCTTCGCTCTTGCTTTTTTGCGCGACTTCTACAATCGAAATTCCACACTTTGCAAAAATGCCCGTAATCTTCGCAAGAACACCCGCCTCGTCTTCCACCGACAAACGGATATAATACGCGCTCGTGAAATCGGAATTAAACTTCACGCCTTTTTCCGCCGTCGCCGTGTTCTTAAACGTCGAATATTTAATTTCCGAATGAGTTGCCGCGTAAATTACGTCGCTCACCACCGCGCTCGCCGTCGGCAGAGAACCCGCGCCACGCCCGTAAAGCATAATATCGTCCACCGCGTCCCCGCGAAGATATACGGCGTTATACGCGTCGTTTACGCTCGCCAAAGGATGCGCGCTCGGAATAAACGTAGGGTGTACGCGCGCTTCAATACCGTTTTCTCCATTCTTACCGATAGCAAGGAGTTTCAAGGTGTAGCCAAGCTGTTTCCCAAACGCAATATCCCGACTGTCAATTTGGCTGATCCCTTCGCGCATAATTTTACCGTAAGGCACTTTCGTATGGAAAGCCATTGAAGACAAAATAGAAAGCTTGTACATTGCGTCGTAGCCGTCTACGTCATTCGTCGGATTAAATTCCGCGTAGCCGAGCCGTTGCGCTTCCTTTAAAGCGGACGCATAGTCAGCGTTTTCCTGTGCCATTTTCGTTAAAATATAATTCGTCGTACCGTTGATAATCCCCATTATTTCCGTGATGTGGTTAGCTTGTACGCCGTCTAAAAGAGTACGGATAATCGGAACGCCACCGACGCAGCTCGCCTCGTAGTACAGCCCGCAACCGTTGCGTTTTGCCACCCGTTCGAGTTCGTGAGAATACTTACAAATAAGCTCTTTATTTGCCGTCACGACCGTTTTGCCTTCTTGCAAAGCCGCCAAAATAAAATCTTTCGCAACCCCGCAACCACCGATCGTTTCTATAACGATATCCACGTTGGGATTTGCAACGACTTCTTGAATACTCGAAGCCAAAACCTCCTCAGGTACGCCGATAGATTTTGCGCGTTCGTGATCGCGGTCAAGCACGTTTTCGACCACGATATCTACGTTTTGTGTTTTCTTGTAAAATTCACGGTGTTCGGTGAGCGTTTTGAAAGTACCGCCGCCCACGACGCCGACGCCGAGAATAGCAACACCAACTTTTTTCATCTTCTCCGTTCTCCTTTTGGGGCTAACGTTCTCCCCATTTTGAATTTTTTCTTGCTGAACCATAATAACCTCTTTCGTACTGCGCTTTGCGCTCTTCTTTATTTAATATATTAGTTTGTTTTATTTTTATTCCTCAGGACGGTTTAAATAGTATAAGTATCTCAGTCCTTTTAAAGTCAAAAGCTTATCTACTTGATCAATACACCCGATCTCTTTGGAAATAATATTACTGAACCCGCCCGTTGCGATCGTAATCGCGTCGGGTCTACCAAGTTCTTTTTTGATTTTTTTCACGATATATTCCACGAGCCCTGCAAACCCGAACACAATCCCCGCTTGCATATTCGTGACCGTGTTTTTCGCAATCGCGCTTTTCGGCGCTTCAATTTCCACTCTCGGAAGCTTCGCCGTACCGTTTACGAGAGAATCCAACGAGCCTTTAATACCCGGCGCAATGACCCCGCCGATAAACTCGTCTTTTTCGCTAATGACGTTAAACGTCGTTGCCGTTCCGAAGTCTACGACGATTAACGGAACACCTGCTTTACCGTGCGATACGATTGCCGAAACGCAGTTCACGATTCTGTCCGCGCCGACTTCGCGAGTGTCGTCACAACGGATATTTAACCCCGATTTCAGTCCGGGCGCAACCCGTAAGGGCTGAATTTTTAAATACACTCCGCACATTCGTTCGATCGTATAATCAAGGGACGGAACGACGGAAGAGATAATCGCACCCGTGAGTTGGTCAAGCGGAATATTCGCTATTTTAAGAATATTCACGAGTTGCGAGCCGTATTCGTCGGAAGTACGTTTATGGTCGGTTTCCACGCGGAAGGTCGCCTTAAATTCTTCCTTATCGCAAATCGCGTATTTTATATTCGTATTTCCTATATCAATGCAAAGAATCATTTTCGTCAACCTTTTCCCGTATTTTCTTGCACAACGGAAACTCCGCCGTTCCCGTAGCCTTTTTAAATACTTTCACCAGCGCGGGCGTCAACAAAATCGCGCAAATAAACTCCGAAAGGAAATTTACCCCGATAATCGTTTGCCAAACGGTGTCGATAAACGCTCCGCCCGAAGCAAACAATTCCATTGACCCAAGCACCAAAACCGTATGCAATAAAACGGTAAGAGCCGCCGCGACCGCCCGAACGACTTCTTTGGCTTTTTGCTTGGTTAAACGGGTCAAACCGTACAAAATCCAATAACCAGCCACGCCTGCAAGCGTGCGTGGCAACACGGAAATTAAGGGATTATAAAACACCGTGTAGCCTACGATAAACGACAAGGCAAAAGAACAACAGCCGAACACCGTGCCACCGATAAAGCTATGCTTCCAATCGCCGTACATACTAAGCGAGATAAACAGCGGAATGGATAAGAACGCAGGCGACGGCTTTATAAAATAAATAAAGACGTAGGTTTCTAGTGTTAAAACGACGAACATCAAAGCCGTCATTACGCCGATAAAAGCAACAGTATGCGCAGTATCACGCTTCATAATAACCTCCATCGAGCCTTTTCAAGTGAGAAAAGTACCCGTAGAAAAATGTAATTCCTATCTCGGCTTTTTTGGTCTACCCGCGCGAATGCGTAGTAGCCAACCTAAATAGTTTGCTATATTATACCTTATTTTAAAAAATTTTGCAACAAAATCACAAGCTTTTTTAGAAAAAAGCGCACCACTTAATGGATTTTGGGAATATGATATAATAGAAAGACAAAACCGCAGGACTATTTTCTCTTTCGGCAACTGCTGATTAGAGCAAAAAATCTACATATTACCTGCGGTAAAGACACAGGAGGTTTTCTTTTATGACTTGCTTTTCGCAGTGTAATACCACACTTTGGATTCTTATCGCGCTCCTCGTACTCGGCTCGAAGGACGGCGTTTGCTGCACGAACGT
>SVIX01000014.1 GCA_015069285.1 Clostridiales bacterium
TCATAGCAACAACCGCGAGTGGGAACTCGCGGTTGTCAGAAACCACCAGCTATGCTGGTGGCAAATAGCTTTAGCTTCAAGCCTACCATTTGCTATACAAAAAAGCTCCTCTGTGCTAAACTGTATGTAAGGCTCGCAACCGTACACAAGTAAGCACAAAGGAGGACGTTAGAATTGAAAAACCAAAATAACGACACATACAGTTTAGCACATACGACGTGGAAATGTCAATATCATATCGTATTCACACCAAAATATCATAGAAAAATAATTTATGGGGCATTGCGTGAGGATATAGGAAAGATATTGAGAGAACTATGTCAACGCAAGGAAGTGGAAATTATAGAGGCTCACGCAATGCCCGACCACATACATATGTTGGTGAGCATACCGCCGAACGAGAAAGTATCTTCGTTTATGGGATATTTGAAAGGAAAGAGTACTATGATTATATTTGAGCGGTATGCTCACATGAAATATAAAGTAGGGAATAGGCATTTTTGGAGTCGCGGATATTACGTAAGCACCGTAGGTGCGAACAAGCAAGCGGTACAGAAGTATATCCAACACCAAGAAACGGAAGATTTGATTTCCAACCAAATCAGTATGGTGGAATATTACGACCCATTCAAGAAATGGTTGGAATCAAATCGGAATAAGAAAAAGTAAATCACCGCTTGCTTGTGTGCAGTAGGCGAGTTAAGATGGCGTTGGGACGCCTACGCCAGTATTCACGCACTTTAGTGCGCAAAATAAAGCCCCCACTTTAGTGGGGGATATTTACTATTATTTCGGTATTGACAAAAAAAGGGAAGTATGTTATACTAAAAAAAAGGAGGCGAAAATGACGGATAAAAAAATGACCTCTTTTTGCGCGGGTTGTCTGTATGCGTTTATACATTTTTCTATAGAAGTAGCGTGTTTTTATTTCCTATTTTCACGGATAAGCGCAACGCCTTCTTGGTGGATATTGGCGTTACTTTTTGACGCGCTCGCTTTTTTAACGCAGGGGATATTCGGTTGCATTTCCGATAAATATCAAAAAATTCCTTTTGGGCTAATCGGGTGCGGATTGGCGTTGTTTGCGCTAATATTGCCGTTGGATATTTTTGCCTTAATCGCCATAAGCTTAGGGAACGCCCTTTTACATATAGACGGAGCGCAACATACCTTAAGAAACAGCAAAGCGAAAATAACGCCCAACGCCGTATTCGTCGGCGGTGGCTCGTTTGGGGTGGTTACGGGACAAATCCTTGGCGGATTGGGCGTGAAATGGGGGTTGCTCATACCGATATGTTGTATGCTCGTATCCGCTTTTTTGGTGGGCGTTATTTATAAAAATCATTCCCTTCGTATAGAAGAAAGCCCAACGCATATCCCGTTAAACGTTGCTTCCGATATTTCGGACTTTGCGGTGGTGCTTTTTATCATTTTTGCCGTTGCCATTCGCTCCTATCTTGCCTACGCAATTCCAATCGAATGGAATAAAACGGTTTGGCAAACGGTTTTGCTCTTTTCTTTTATGGGAACGGGGAAAGCCTTGGGTGGCGTATTGGTCGACAAAATAGGGTTTAGAAAAACGGCGTATATAAGCGTAATATTCGCGCTCCCCTTTTTGTTATTCGGCAACGCCGTAATGGTGGTATCTCTCGTAGGGGTACTGTTGTTTAGTATGACGATGCCCGTTACCGTAGGGATTCTGCTTTCTAAATTTCCTACGATGCCGGGGTTCGCGTTTGGCGTTACCACCGTTGGTTTGTTTTTTGGCGTGCTACCGCAATTTTTCTTTGCGTTACCTAATTTATTTATGCATAGAATCGTAGTGCTCGGTTTATCTATAATCGCTTTACCGCTAATTTTGTCGTGCTTAAAAAGGAGGAAATAAAAATGCTTAATTCGTTACTTGATCTAGCAATGCCTACAACGCCGGAAACGCCTTTGGGGTATTTCTTTGACGACGGTACGCTATATACGATGTTTATAATAGGAATGATTGCTTTGGTGGCGGTGATTACCCTTTTTAGCGTGCTGACCGTAAAACGCAAAAGAAACAAAAAGAAAGACGAAAACACGCAAAAGAGTATAACGGATAACGAAGAGGAAGAAAAATGAGTGTTTTAATTATAGTCGTTTTATGCGTCACGACGATGCTATTGGAAAGCGTAATGCTTTTATTGGTAAAGGATTCGGGCAAGTGGATAAAAGCAGGGCTCTTGTGCAACCTCGTTACCAATCCTATTTTAAATATGATTTTACCGACGGTTTATCGACTTATCGATATAATCGTGGGCTATCCGTACGGGATAATCGTGTGTTACGTCGTATTATTTCTCTTGGAAGTAGGCGTGGTATTCTTTGAAACTTGGATATTCGGATTTTTCGTAAACGAAAGTTTTGGCAAAAGATTAAAAGTAGCCTGCATTATAAACGCATTCTCCTTCTTTATCGGATTATTGCTCAACTACCGGTTTATAGAGTGGTTTGAAGACTTGTATTTTTTAATACGGTATAAGCGTTAATTCACGAAACGAAAAAAAAGCTCGGTTTTACACCGAGCTTTTCCATTTGTCGTTGCGAGCCGTTGTAAACGGCGTGGCAATCTCGTCCTATTATTCCACTTTTTTTATGTTTTCCGTTCCTTCCTCTTTTTGTACGGGAATTTTCATAGAAACGATGAAAAGCACCAATCCGATAGCAAACAGGATGGGAAGTGGCAACAACGCGAGGTTAATCCAGGTCGCCTCCGCAAGCGGGAAGATAGAACTTAATAAAGTAATCAAGCCAAGCCCCAAAATCGCGGCGCTTTTACCGAAAATGTCGTAAATCCCGAAGAATTCGCCCGATTTTTCGGCAGGGATAATCTTAGTGAAGTACGAACGGGACATTGCTTGAATACCGCCTTGGAACATACCGACGCCCACCGCCATTGCCCAGAATTGCCATTCTTGGCGGAGGAACACGGCAAGTACGCCGATACCCGTGTACGCTACGATACATACGATAAGTAATTTTTCGCAGGAATATTTGGAGGAGAGTTTTCCAAACAAAATCGCAAACGGGAAAGCGACGATTTGCGTTACGAAAAGCGCGATGACGAGCTTTACCGCTCCGAAGTTTTCAAATTGTAAATCGTTACCGATACTCATTGCCATTTTAATAATGGTATGTACGCCGTCGATATAAAAGAAGAAGGCAACGAGGAAAACGAGCGCTTTCTTGTTTTTGGCAAGTTCTTTAAAAATAGACCCCAAACGCTGGAACGTCGCGCGGACGGGTTTGTCGGGTTTGGGCAAGAAATGCGTTTGCTCGTAAGTTTTATACAAAGGCAGGGTGAAGATAAACCACCATACCGCGGTCAGCAAGCAACAAATAGAGAACGCCGCGCCGAGGAATTCGGGGAATACCAGCCAACCGAGGATATACACGACGAGGCATACGATAAAGGGAATACAGCTACCGATATATCCCCAAGCGTAGCCGTTTGCCGAAACCTTATGCATTTTTTCGTCCGTCGTAACGTCGGAGAGCATAGAATCGTAAAACACGTTTGCCGAGTTAAAGCCCGTTTCCGTAACGATATATACGATTAAAAATAAGATACCCGCAATCGCCCACTTCGTTAGCAAACTAAAAACGGAAAGGAGCGCGCAACCGATAATGCCGACGAGCGCAAAAATCATAAAGAATTTTCGTTTTTTGCTAAAATCGGCAAAAGTACCCAAAATAGGGCAAAGGAATACCGAAATGACGGTGACGATAACGTTTACCAAACCCCAAACGGTGGTTAAACTGCCCGTCGGGGAAACGAAATCA
This sequence comes from Clostridiales bacterium, assembly GCA_015069285.1. GTDB lineage: Bacteria > Bacillota > Clostridia > Christensenellales > Borkfalkiaceae > Scatosoma. The sequence goes on from SVIX01000014.1 coordinate 3,814, forward strand.
CGGTAAAAGGACAAGAGCGCCGTGGCAAGTAAAACGTACGCCGAGTTTGCCACGTCGTACAAAATCCAATTCTTTTCCTTTTTGGTAAACGCAGGTTGCTTTACGGTTTTAGAAGAAGTTTGTTCTTCCATAGTAAATCCTCCTTATATTATACCGCTAAAATTATAGCGGAAAAGTTCGTGAGAAACGGGCGTATCCGAAAGGAAAAACGCCTCGATAATTTGCGTGGCGATAGGGATTCCCGATTGCCATTTTTCGTATAAGACCCGATTGATTTCGTCGCAAAGCGGGTCGTCTTTTTTATGTAAAAACATATCGCCGAATTTCCGTTCCATCTTCAAAAGGCGTAAAAACGCGTGCGCGATTGCGTGAAAACATTCTGCTTTACAAGAAAACATTTTATTGATTTTTCGCATCGTTTTGATAGAGCGTTCTATCTTTTTTTCGTCCACGCCCATCGCAAGCGCGCAAGCCTCCTTGCTCCCGTTGACGCCTTTTATCGGCGAGGCGGTGTTGAATCCGCGGATAGGTTTGCCGTCTTTGCGCAGGATAAATTTATCAAATTCCGATTCTATTTTTCCGTGCGAAAGCTTTTCGCAAGAATTATCGTCGATATATTTATGACAAAGCGCGTCTAAGGTGAAATGACATAAATATCCGCAAAGATAGGACTTAAACGCGTCTTCTTTTTCGCCTTGCGTTTGCCAAAGCCCGTACAGCGCGGAAAATACGCGCTCACCGCTTTCGGCGTGGATTGCCGTACCGTGACGGCGCGTATCGTTATGCTTTAACGGTTTATAATAAAAGAGAATATCCGGACCTTGCGTGCCGAGGATAAAAGCCTCTAAATAGGTGTTTATGAGCGTTTGCAAACGGGGGTCAAGTCCCTTTACCGTTTCTTCGCCTAACCGTCTATGCGCGTAAATTGCAGGCATAATAATCTCCTTTACTGCGAACGCGTGCGCGCCCGTCCTTTTTATTATAACATATATTTTCAAAAAAAGATAGCGCTTGACGGTATTTTTTTAGAAAAAGCACAAAAGCCACGCTTTCTACTGCGAATGAAAGCGTGAAAAATAACGAATACTAATGTCACCAAAACCGCGGTTTTTTAAAAAACGCAGGGGCAGGTACGCGTTGAACGCAAAAAAAACGGAGGGCGTGAAATGCTAAACAAACGGGAAAGTGAGGTAATGGAAGCGGTGTATTCTCTTTGCCATAGCGAGGGGATATGTTTAATTTCGCCCGCAGAACTTTTATCAATGTTGCCCACGCGCAAAAAATATACCGAAATTCAGCTGGAAAAAATCCTCGACGCGCTCGCCCTCGACGATTATTTTCAACTGCTTTCCTCCGAACGGAAGGGGGAAAAGACGTACGTCATTTCCCTGCATCCCACGGGCTACGCCTTTAAACGCAATAGCCTGCAACAAAAACGCGCGCTAATCTCAAAACTTGCTTGGGCGATTGCCTCCGCCGTGATTGCCTTCGTCGTCGGGTGGTTACTCAAACGCATATTTTGACGGAAAAATACGGCGCGTTTTGCGCGGTTTCGTATCCAAATTAAGTACGCGCCGACACGAAACGCTCGTCTTTCTCGTATTTTCCTCGCCAAATTCATTTTCATAAAATATGCGTTCAAGTTGTTTACTTTGCAGGATTTTTGTGATATACTATAAACAAATGTTCAATGCAAAAAAAACGGGAAAGGGATATGGAATTTAAGTTATGCTCGCCTTTTGCTCCCACGGGGGACCAACCGCAGGCGATAGAAAAATTAACGGAAGGCGTGCTGGACGGAATACGCGCGCAGGTACTCGTCGGCGTAACGGGTAGCGGTAAGACCTTTACGATGGCAAACGTAATCAAAAACGTCAACCGTCCCACGCTCGTGATTGCGCATAATAAAACGCTCGCCGCCCAGCTTTGTAACGAGTTTCGGGAATTTTTCCCTGAAAATAGAGTGGAATATTTCGTTTCCTACTACGATTATTATCAACCCGAAAGCTATATCCCGTCCACGGACACCTATATTGAAAAAGATTTGAGCATGAACGACGAAATCGACAAGCTGAGAAATAGCGCGACGGGGTCGTTGATGGAAAGAAAGGACGTCATCGTGGTGGCGTCCGTGTCCTGCATTTACGGGCTTGGCGCGCCTGAGGAGTATTTCCGTTTGTCCATTTCCTTGCGCCCCGGTATGGAATGGGAGCGTAACGAGTTGATGCGTAAGCTTATTGAACTCCAATACGCGCGCAACGATATGGATTTTAAGCGTTCGACCTTCCGCGTTCGAGGGGATAGTTTGGAGATTTTCCCTGCGTCGAACTCGGAAGTGGCAATCCGTTTGGAGTTTTTCGGCGACGAGATAGAAAAAATTTACGAAGTGGAGGCGTTGACGGGTAAAAAACTCAACGAGCTTGCCCACGTGGCGATTTTCCCCGCAAGCCAATACGCGGTGGGAACGGAAAAATTAAAAAGCGCGTTGACGATGATTGAAGAGGATTTACAAGGCGAGGTAAAAGCCTTTGAGGACGAAGGCAAAATTTTAGAGGCGCAACGGCTCAAACAGCGCGTTGAACACGACTTGGAAATGATGCGCGAAATCGGGTATTGTAGCGGTATTGAAAATTACAGCCGTTATTTCGACGGGCGAAAAATCGGCGAACCCTCCTTTACTTTGCTCGACTATTTCCCCCAAGGCGAATTTTTGGTGTTTATCGACGAAAGCCACATGACCATTCCGCAAATCCGCGCGATGTACCACGGCGATTTATCGCGTAAGAAAAATTTGGTGGAGTACGGCTTTCGAATGAAATCGGCGTACGACAACCGTCCGCTTACCTTCCCCGAATTCGACGCGCGTATTCCGCAAGTGGTGTTCGTATCGGCAACGCCCGCGCCCTACGAGCTGGAACAGTCGGGGCAAAAAGTAGAACAGCTTATCCGCCCTACGGGACTATTAGACCCTGAAATCACCGTCAAACCCACGCGCGGGCAAATAGACGATTTGCTTTCGGAAATCAACACCGTAACGAAGGACGGGGGCAGGGTTTTAATTACCACGCTCACCAAAAAAATGGCGGAGGAACTCACCGACTATTTAAAAGAACGCTCCGTCAAAGTCAAGTATATGCACAGCGATATCGACACTTTGGAGCGTATCGACATCGTCAACGGACTGCGCCTTGGCGAATTTGACGTGCTTTGCGGTATCAACTTGCTTCGCGAAGGCTTGGACTTACCCGAAGTCAAACTCGTGGCGATTTTAGACGCGGACAAAGAGGGGTTTTTGCGTAGCGAAACTTCGCTCATTCAAACGATAGGACGCGCAGCGCGAAACAGCGAAGGCAGGGTAATTATGTACGCGGATACGCTGACGGACAGTATGAACCGCGCCATCGGCGAAACCAACCGCCGTCGGAAGGTGCAAGACGAGTACAATAAAGCGCACGGCATTGTCCCCAAAACGATTATCAAAGAGGTGAAATCCACCTTAAACATCACGAAAAAAACGCAGGAAGAGGAGATAAAAATGCAAGACATTCCCGACGAGATAGAAAAGCTCAAAGCGCTTATGAAAGTGGCGAGCGGTCAGTTGGATTTTGAACGGGCGATAGAAATTCGGGAAAAGATTGCGGAATTGAAAATGCGGTTGCGAAAGGCGAATAAATAGGCAAGGAACGCTTCGCGTTGGGTTGCTTTTTGGAAGGCAACGCTACCGTCTTGCGACGGCAACTCCCGTTGAGTGGTAAGGGCTACGCGCCCTTAAACGGCTTTTGAAAAGCAGGGCAATTCTTTACTTTATACGCAAATAGACAAAGAGGAAAACAACGAATATGCAAGAAGAAATTATCGTAAAAGGCGCAAAGGAAAACAACTTAAAAAATATCGACGTCACCATTCCCCGTAACAAACTCACGGTGCTTACGGGGCTTTCGGGGAGCGGTAAATCTACGCTTGCGTTCGATACCATTTTCGCCGAAGGGCAAAGACGGTACGTGGAAAGTCTTTCCTCCTACGCCCGCCAATTTTTGGGGCAAATGGAAAAACCCGACGTCGAGAGTATCGACGGGCTTTCGCCCGCCATTTCCATCGACCAAAAAACGACTTCGCGCAATCCCCGTTCGACGGTGGGAACGGTAACGGAAATTTACGATTATTTCCGTTTGCTTTTTGCGAGAATCGGCGTACCGCATTGTCCGAAATGCGGTAGAGCAATCCGCCGTCAAACGGTAGACGAGATTTGCGACAGGGTAATGGCAAAGCCCGAAGGGAGCAAAATTTTAATCAACGCGCCCGTCGTACGCGGTAGAAAGGGCGAGTACGCCAAGGAATTGAACGGGTTTAGGAAAAGCGGTTACGGCAGGGTAAAAATCGACGGTATCGTATACGATTTGCAAGAGGAAATTAAGTTGGAAAAGAATATCCGACACGATATTTCCGTCGTTGTGGACAGGCTTATCGTAAAACCCACCGTGCAAAAACGGTTGACGGACAGTTTGGAAACGGCGTTAAAACTCGCCGACGGTTTGGTCGTTATCGATTGCGACGGGGAAGAAGAACTCTTTTCCGTCAATTACGCTTGCCCCGATTGCGGTATTTCCATTGAGGAAATCGAACCGAGAATGTTTTCTTTCAACACCGTTTACGGCGCGTGTCCTACCTGTTCGGGTTTGGGCTTTAAACAGTTCGTCGACCCCGATTTGATTTGCCCGGATAAAAGCAAAACGCTCAGAGATGGCGCGATGAAAGTGACAGGGTGGAGTTTGGGGTCAAATTCAATGGCGCTTATGGAGCTTTCCGCGCTTGCCAGAGCGTACGGGTTTTCGCTGGACGTACCCGTGCAGGATTTACCCAAAGAGGTATACGATATTTTAATGTACGGTAGCGAAGAACGGGTGGATATGGAATACCAAACGCGTTCCTTTTCGGGCAGTTTCAAAAAGACTTGGGAGGGGTACGTCAATAATTTACAACGCCGTTACGCAACTTCCACCTCCGACGGGGTAAAAAGCGAAATAGAACGGTTAATGCGCAACGCGCCTTGCGATAGTTGCGGTGGCAAGCGTTTGAAAAAGGAATCGTTGTCCGTACGCGTTCACGGAAAGAATATTTGGGAAGTTTGCGAGTTGTCCGTGGATAAACTTTGCGATTTTATGGACGAGTTAAAAACTACGCTTACGACGACCGAACATTTAATCGCCGACGCGATTATCAAAGAAATTAACGCAAGACTTGGTTTTTTACGCAACGTCGGGTTGAACTATTTAACGCTTACCCGTACGGCGGTGACGCTTTCGGGCGGGGAAAGTCAGCGTATCCGTCTTGCTACGCAGATAGGGAGCGCGCTCACGGGCGTGTTGTATATTTTGGACGAACCGAGTATCGGTTTACACCAACGCGATAACGAAAAACTGTTAAATTCCTTAAAGGGGTTGCGGGATTTGGGAAATACGCTTATCGTCGTCGAACACGACGAAGATACGATGCGTTCCGCCGATTATATCGTAGATATCGGTCCGAAAGCAGGCGTACACGGCGGAGAGGTGGTGGCGTGCGGTACGCCCGAAGAAATTATGCAATCCCCCCGTTCGATAACGGGCGATTATTTGGCGGGCAGACGGAAAATCGAAGTGCCTGCGGTGCGGAAAACGCCGAGCGGGGATTGGCTGAAAGTGTACGGCTGTGCGCAAAATAACTTAAAAAATATCGACGTGAAAATCCCCGTCGGCTTAATCACGGCGGTAACGGGCGTTTCGGGGAGCGGTAAATCGAGTTTCGTCAACGAAATCGTATATCCTACGCTTGCCAATACGCTCAACGGCGCAAAACACGCTATCGGTAAATACGCGAGAATGGAAGGGATTGAACGGTTTGATAAAGTTATCGCCATTGACCAATCGCCCATCGGCAGAACGCCGAGGAGCAATCCCGCCACCTATACGGGCGTATTTAACGCCGTACGCGATTTGTTTGCGATGACCCCCGACGCCAAAGAGCGTGGTTACAAAGCAGGGCGGTTTTCCTTCAATGTTTCGGGCGGAAGATGCGAACATTGTTTCGGCGACGGGATTATCAAAATAGAAATGCATTTCTTGCCGGATATTTTCGTGCCTTGTGAAGTGTGCGGAGGGAAACGCTATAACCGCGAAACGCTGGAAGTAAAATACAAGGGAAAGAGTATTGCCGACGTTTTGGATATGACGGTAGAAGAGGCGTGCGAATTTTTCCAACCCATTCCGAGTATTTATAATAAGATAAAAACGCTCAACGAAGTGGGCTTAGGGTATATCCGCTTGGGGCAAAGCTCCACCACCCTTTCAGGGGGCGAGGCGCAACGGGTAAAGCTCGCCACCGAGCTTGCAAAGCGTTCCACGGGCAAAACCTTTTATATTTTGGACGAGCCGACGACGGGGTTGCATAGCTACGACGTGGATAAACTGATAAAAATATTGCTCAAGCTCCGCGAGGGCGGAAACACCGTGCTCGTGATAGAGCATAATTTAGATATTATCAAAACCGCCGATTATCTTATCGATTTAGGACCTGAAGGGGGGAACGGCGGAGGAGAAATCGTGTGCGAGGGTACGCCCGAAGAAGTCGCTTCGCACCCGACGAGCTACACGGGGCAATTTTTGAAAAAGGTATTAAACGGGTAAAGTTTCGAAAGAAAAACGCAAAAATAAAAAAAGGGAGTTGCTTATTTGCAACTCCCTTTTAAAATGCATCCATATTCGTAAGGTTATTTACTTAAAATTTAACGGCGACGTCGTATTTTTCGGTTATGGTTTTGAAGTTTTCCTTTAATAAGGTTTCTTGCAAACCCAAACCGTAGGCAATAAAATCTTCTATCGAAAGTTTGAAATATTGCGTGATTTTATACGCTTGCGAAATCGTTGGTAAAATTTCACCGCGTTCGTAGACGGAAAGGGATTGACGCGGAATATCCGTCGCTTCTTCCAAAAGAATTTGCGTTATGTCTAAATGGGAACGCAAATCTTTTAAGCTTTTCCCAAACGCCTTTTTAATTTCGTCGTCTGTCAAAGAGGGTATAAAAGTCTTCATATCTTTATTTTATCCAATATATTGGACAAAGTAAATATAGTTCCAATATATTGGCAAAAAATACTTGACATTCCAATATATTGGCATTATAATATGAAATATAATGTTTTTATAAAGTATAATATGGTGACGCAATTTTTCTAGCGGAAATAATGATTCACAATCGCGCCAATATATCGGCGAAACGATATATAACATAATGCGCTTTTTTTGTGAAATATTAGATAGCGTAATGTAGTTGTCTCGTGAAAATCATAATTCACAATCACGCCAATATATTGGTAAAAATGCTTAGCATTATGATATAGCGACAAAAAATGTTTGATATTCCAACATATTGGCATTATAATATTAAATATAATATTTTTATGAAATATAATATGGTGACGCAATTTTTTTTTTGCGGAAATAGTAACTCACAATCGCGCCAATATATTGGCGAAACGATATACAACACAATACATTTTTCCTTGTGAAATATTAGATAGCGTAATGTAGTTGTCTTGTGAAAATCATAATTAAAAATACGCCAATATATTGGTAAAAATGCTTAGCATTATGATAGCGACAAAAAATGCTCGATATTCCAACATATTGGCATTATAATGTAAAATATAATGTTTTTATGAAATATAATATGGTGATGCAATTTTTCTAACGGAAATAATGATTCACAGCCGCGCCAATATATTGGCAAAACGATACATGACATAATACATTTTTCCTTGTGAAATATTAGATAGCGTAATGTAGTTGTCTTGTGAAAATCATAATTAAAAATACGCCAATATATTTGCATTATAATATGAAATATAATGTTTTTATAAAATATAATAGGGTGACGCAATTTTTCTTGCGAAATAATGATTCACAATCGCGCCAATATATCGGCGAAACGATATATGACATAATACATTTTTCCTTGTGAAATATTAGATAGCGTAATGTAGTTGTCTTGTGAAAATCATAATTAAAAATACGCCAATATATTGGCGTGAAATATGATTAGTGTTGGTTGTAAGAAGAAAATAGCAGTGTGCTTCCGTATGAAAAAACGGTGTACGCTCGCAGACAAATGTAAGAACGGAAACTCGTGTGGTTGGTTTGTTTTTCTTCTCATGTTGGGATATTCGTATAAAACGATACGCCAATATATTGGCGCGAAATATGATTAGTGTTGGTTGTAAGAAGAAAATAGCAGTGTGCTTCCGTATGAAAAAACGGTGTACGCTCGCAGACAAATGTAAGAACGGAAACTCGTGTGGTTGGTTTGTTTTTCTTCTCATCTTGGGATATTCGTATAAAACGATGCGCCAATATATTGACGAGGATTAGGGTTATCGTTTGTTGAAAGGGAAGTAGTGCTATATCCTGCATAAAAAAATAATAGATTCTTACAGCCCAAGAGAAAAACAAATCTGAGCGGTTGGTTTGTTTTTCTTCTCGTGTTGGGATATTCGTATAAAACGATGCGCCAATATATTGGCGAAATAATATATAACATGATGTTTTTTCTTTTGAAATATTAGATAATGGTATATAACATAATGTTTTTCTTTTGAAATATTAGATAATGGTATATAACATAATGTTTTTTCTTTTGAAATATTAGATAATGGTATATGACATAATACATTTTTCCTTGTGAAATATTAGATAGCGTAATGTAGTTGTCTTGTGAAAATCATAATTAAAAATACGCCAATATATTGGCGTTAGGATAATAATTTATACAAAATGAGGAGGCTTTATTTATGTTTTGTTCTAATTGTGGCAAAGAAATACACGACGAGGCGATAATTTGTCCGAATTGTGGGGTGGCAACGGGTAAGAAAATCCCCGTAGAGCAGTACGAGGAGAAAAAGGAGGGTAACGGTATGGCGGTTGCAGGATTCGTTTGCTCGTTTTTCGTTCCTATACTCGGTTGGGTTTTTGGAGGCATTGGCTTGGCGAGGTCGCGCAAACGCAACGGGAAGGGGAAAGGCTTGTCGATTGCTGGGATTGCAATTGCTACGGTTATGTTTTTTGTATATGCAGGCATGTATTGATAAGAAAAAGAATTGCAGGGAAAAGAGGTCAATCGTTTTAGATTGACTTCTTTTCTTATACGTCGTAATCTTTCTAAACGCTTGCAAAAATCCTGCCGTCGTGGTATAATGGTAAAAACGAGAGGTGCAGTTATGAAATATATAGAACTTACCATACATACCACGAGCGAGGCGAGCGAGCTTATTTCGGATATTATGTGGAATTATACCGATTACGGGGTGACCATTTGCGACAGAGCGGATATTATCGCGTTGCAAACGGCGAAAGAAACGACTTTTTGGGATTATATGGACGACGAGCTTACGCAATCCGCGTCTGAAAAAAGTTCGGACGTGCTCGTAAAATGCTATATCGCCGAAGATATCGCCCAGCAAACGATTCCCGCTATTTTAGCCGATATTCAAGAGGCGAAACGGGCGGGCGAGGAATATTTTTCTTTCGGAACGCTGGAAGACACCAAACGCGTCGTGGACGGTGACGATTGGATTGACGTGTGGAAAAAACATTTTCGTCCTATCCATTTAGGAAAAATCGTCGTCGTACCCGAATGGATAGACTATACGCCCAAGGCGGACGAGCGTATCGTTTTGCTTGATTCCAATATGGCGTTCGGAACGGGCGAACACGAAACGACTTCGTCGTGCGTGGAACTTATGCAAGACTACCTCACGCCCTCCTCCGTTTGTATCGACGTGGGTTGCGGTAGCGGTATTTTGGGTATTTCCGCGCTCAAACTTGGCGCAAGCAAGGCGTATTTGACGGATATCGACCCGATTGCCGTGGAGAGCGCTACGCATAATTGTAAACTCAACGGCGTTGCGGAAAACGCAATCGTCGCGCTTTCCAATCTTTTAGACGATACGAACATTCAAGCGGATATTATGCTTGCCAACATAACGGGCGAGGTATTAAAACTGCTCGCGCCCTCTATCCCTAAAAATTTAAAAAAGGACGGCGTGCTTATTTTAAGCGGAATTATCGAAAGTCGCTTGCAAATGGTGGTAGACGCGTACGAGGCGGTAGGACTTGAAGTTATCCGTCAAACGAGAAAGGGCGAATGGTTCGCGCTCGTATTAAAGCATAAAGCGTGAAAGGAGAGGGGGTATGTCTGCGTTGAAAAGATTTTTCGTCGACGCAATCGGCGAAACGGCAATACTTTCAGGCGAAGAATTCGAGCACGCAAAAAACGTGCTGAGAATAGGCGTTGGCGCGGAAGTTATTCTTTTGGATAATAGCGGAAAAGAATACACGGCGGTCGTCGCACAGGTGGAGAAAAAACAAATGCTACTCAATATCGTCCGCGAAGAAATAGGCTCGCGCGAGGCGAACGAAGAAGTTTGTTTGTTGTTCGGGTACTTAAAAAACGCCGATAAAAACGAATTTATCGTGCAAAAGGCGGTAGAGCTCGGCGTAAAAAAAATAGGCGTATTTTCCTCCGAATATTCTTCGGCGTATATGAACGCGAATAAATTGGAGCGCTTGAATAAAGTCGCCAAAGAAGCGTCCAAACAATGCTTGCGTTCCACCTATCCCGAAGTCGTGTACTACGCGGATTTATCCTCCGCGCTCGCAAGTTGTAAAGACTATCAAAATAAATTATTCGCTTGCGAATTTGCGGAAAAAAGCCAAACGGATTTGCGCAAATTATCAGGTAGTGTGGCTATCGTTATCGGTAGCGAAGGCGGATTTTCACGCGCCGAGGCGCAAAACGCGACGCAGCAGGGTTACGCGCTCGTATCGCTCGGCAAACGCATTTTACGCGCAGAAACGGCTGGGGTCGCGTTGACCTCCGTCGTGATGTTCGCCCTTGGGGAACTCCAATGAAAGCGGTGGTGTTTACGCTCGGTTGTAAAGTCAACGACGTGGAGAGCGGTTCGATTATCCGTGGCTTAAAGGATTTGGGCTACGAAGTTTCGCGAGAACTTGGTTTCGCCGATTTATATATCGTCAACACCTGCGCGGTAACGGCGGAGGCGGAACGAAAGAGCCGTCAAACGATAGGCAGGGCGTTAAAATTCAATCCGCAGGCAAAAGTGCTCGTTTGCGGTTGCGCGTCTGAGAAAAACGCCGAGGCGTTTTTAAAAAAGGGCGAAAACGTGTTCGCCGTGTTAGGCGCAAAGCGAAAAAATCTCGTTTTGGAAATCGTGCAATCGGGGTTTGATAAGCGCTTTCAAGGGGGGCAGGTATCCGACGAAACGGGATACGAAGAAATGCCCCTGCCCGAATGTTTAAAAACGCGCGCCTTCGTCAAAATTCAAGACGGTTGCAATCGGTTTTGCTCCTATTGCGTCATTCCCTATCTGCGCGGTCGTAGCCGTAGCCGAAGAGCGGAAAGCTCCGCGCAAGAAATTTTACAAAGCACAGCGATGGAAACGGTGGTGACGGGGATTGATATTTCCGATTATCACGACGAAAACGGTCGGGACTTGATATACTTGCTTTCCCTCGTGCAAAACGCCGATACGCGGATACGGTTCGGGTCGATGGAAGTGAGTATGATTACGGACGAATTGCTTTCGGCGCTGAAAAATTTAAAAAATTTCGCTCCGCAGTTCCACCTTTCTTTGCAAAGCGGTTCAAACAAAGTGTTAAAGAGCATGAACCGCCATTATACGCGTGAAGAATATCTGCAAAAATGTAAAATGATATACGACGCCTTTCCAAACGCGGGCATTACGACGGATATTATCGTGGGTTTTCCCACCGAAACGGAGGAGGATTTTTTACAGTCTTTGCAAATCGTAGAGGAGGCGGGCTTTTCGCAAATTCACGCCTTTCCCTATTCTCCGCGCGAGGGAACGAACGCTTATAAAAAGTATAAGGAATTGCCTTCAACCGTCAAAAAAGAGCGGGTAGAACGCTTGCTCGTTGCAGGTCAAACGCAAAAGGAACGGTATTTGCAGAAATTTATGGGCAAAACGCTTACGGTTGCGCCTGAAAACTGTATCGACGGGTATACGGAAGGCTACGCGGAAAATTATATCCGCGTATATATCGAAGGCGAAACGGAAAAATCGCTTACCCAGGTACGCGTTGAACGCCCCTTTAAAGAGGGTGTTTTGGCAAAAATAATTAAAAACTGAAAGGAGATAAAATTTATGGAAAACTGTATTTTTTGTAAAATCGTAGCAGGGGAAATCCCCTCGCCGAGATTGTACGAAGACGAAAAAATGATTGTCATTCGCGACATAGAACCCAAAGCGAAGTTGCACTATCTTTGTATCCCCAAAACGCATTTTGCGTTGCTGTCCGAAATGGATACCGAAAAAGCGGAAATTTTAAAACATTGTTTTTCCGTCATTCCTGCTTTGGAGGAAAAACTCGGCTTGCAAGAGGGGTATCGTGTAATCATCAATCAAGGCGAAAACGGCGGGCAAACGGTAAAGCATTTGCATATTCACCTCCTCGGCGGTGAAAAACTCGCGGATTTTTAAGGTATACAATTTAAATATTTCGTCAATACTCCTTCCCGTAACGAAAACGGGAGGGAGTTTTTTCGTGTTTTTATACGGTTGTAAGCGTTTTTTTGCGCTCGTATTATCTTGCTTGATTGCCTTATGCGTATTCGCGGTCGCCCGCGTTTCCGCGTTTTGTAAGTTTTCCGCGTACGAGGGAACGCGTACCTTTTATTTATATTCGGCGTCTTCGCAAGGCGCGCAAACGCAAACGCTTTCTTTTTGGGACATGAACGCCGTGCGCGGGGAAAGCGTGCGCTTTGCTTGCGAAAAGGGCTTGGCGCAAACGCTTGCGACGGATATAATGGAGCGTTACGGCGCAACCCTCCGTTTTACGGAAAGGGCGGACGGAACGCAATCCGTTTACGCGTATACGGAAAAATGGCAAGATTCGGTAATGATAAACGGGGTAAAGGTGAATTTGCATATTGCTTTCTCCGAAACGGAATTTGCGATAGGCAGTCCGATAATTTTCGGAGGATTTTAAAAAAATAGTATAAAAAACGAAAAAAGCGGAAAACATTTACATACAAAGTTTTCGGAGGATTTAAAAAAATGAAAGAACAAAAAGACAAAGACGCAAAAAAGGAAAAGAAAGAAAAGAAACCGAACGGCGAAAAGCGTTTTTATATGCTAACGGCAATCGGTTGCGCGCTCGCGCTCGTGGCGATAATCGTCGTTGCGGTGGCGGTTTCGGGCGGAAAAGTGGAAAACAACCAAGCGAATAACGGCAATCCTACGCAATCCACGCCGTTACCCGATTCCTCGGATACGAACGGCGAGGGCGAGAATAACGACGAACAGGTTTCAACTTTGCCCGAAGGTATGGTATCGCCTTTGGAAACGGTAACGGTATTAAACGACTACGGTTTTTACCATAACACGACGCTCAACGCCTATTACGAGCATGCGGGCGTAGATTTTTCGGCGAGCGTGGGCGCGAGCGTTTTGGCTGTGGAGAACGGCGTTGTCGAAAGCGTATATAAAGACGATATTTTGTTGGGTACGGAAATCGTAATAGACCACGGCAACGGCTTAAAATCGGTATATTGCTACGTCGCGGAAACGGACGGATTAAAAGCCGGGGACAGCGTACAAAAGGGACAAGTGATTGCCACGGTAGCCGAGGCGAACGGCAAGGAATACAAAGACGGCGCGCATTTGCATTTTGAAATTCTCAAAGACGGCAAAAGCGTAGACCCTGCGAACTACCTGACTTTAGAAGAAAAATAAAAAAACGAAAAATCAAAAACGACTGCGCTTTATAGGCGCAGTCGTTTCTATATAAAGAGATTGCCACGGGCAACTTTCCAGGTGACCCAAGTCAAAGGGTCAAGGGGATTACTTCCAACAAGCAACCAAAGGTTGCGCAACCAACGCGTAAGCGTTCCTTGCCGACCGTGTCGGCGTTATGGAATAATAACCACAATGCACGCAAAGCGTGCAATTCATTAGCAGAAAAGGGGCGTATTCGCGTTAGAATATTTGAACGGGTTTATTGCGATAGGCAAGCGGGGTGAAGGAGGTAAACGATTTAAACCGTCGAATAAAGACGGTGACGTCGTTGTAGCCCACTTCGTAGGCGATTTGCGTAACGCTTTTTTCGGTGGATTTGAGTAAAATTTGCGCGCGTTGGATTCGGCAAAGGTGTAAAAAGCGATAGGGGGTAATTCCCGTTTCTTTTTCAAAAAGACGGATAAGGTGATGTTTGGATAAATTGATTTCTTTGATAAAATCGTCGAGATGCAATTCTTTTTTAAAGTTTTGCCGAATAAACGATTGTAATTTCTCTACGTCCATTCTCGTCTTTTTCGTTTCGTTGCCCGTTTCCGCCGAGCAAACCATTTCCGTGAAAATATTGGATAATAAATTGCTTTGTTGTAAATAGTTTAACGGATGGGGGGTAAACGATAACGATAATAAATCGCGCATAAACCCTTCTACCGCTACGGGATTGCGTAGCGTGACGCAGGTTAAATTTTTAATCAACCGTTCGTGATAACTTTGAAAATTAAGCGGTTGAAAATGCACCCAATAAAAATCCCAATCGTGTCCCTTTTTCGTGTTGTATTCGTGGTATTCGTTGCAATCAATGACGACGGCGCTCCCTCTTTCCAAAAGATAACGCTCACCCGTCGTTTTTATTTCCCCCAAACCGCCCGTGGTGACGATAAGCAGATAGTTTTGTAAGTTATCGCGTTTGGTGAAATATTTTTCCTTCGCCAAATAATGCCCGACGGAGATGGGGCAAAAAGGTAAATTTTTTTGCAATTCGCTCATCGTTACGAAAGAGTTGAAAGTGGAAGTTTGGTCGATATCCATACAGTATTCTAACATAAAACGCCTCCTCATTTTTTTAGTATACCAAGACTTTTAGGAAAAGTCAAGTAAAAGCAATTTCGTACGATAAAAAAGCAATAACGAGTAATGCATATCGTAAATATGTATGTTATAATATTGAATATGCGTAAAAATCGCGCGGAAACTTTTAACGAATATTTTGGAGGATTTTTATTATGACGAACAGGGAAAGAGCGATGAATATTTTGCACTACAAAAGCGTAGACAGAATGCCCGCGGTGCATTTCGGGTATTGGTGCGAACTGCTCTTAGAATGGGCGGAGCAGGGCAAAATTTCTATGGACCTTGCGAAAAGCTGGGGGGACGGCAACGACGCGGACGCGGAGTTGGACAAAATTATCGGTTGGGATTTTAACTGGTATCGCTGTCGGGGCGCAAGAAACGGTTTGTCCCCTTCTTTTGAAACGAAAATATTGGAAATATTGCCCGACGGAACGCAACGCGTTCAAAATTCTTTAGGGCTTATCGAACGCATCAAGCCAGGGATTGCCTCTATTCCCTCGGAAGACGGTTATTTATTGACGGATAGAAAGGCGTTCGAAGAATTGTATTTACCGAAAATGCAATACTTTGAAGAACGCGTGAAAGGTCTTTTCGATAACTTTAACGAAACCCGTCCTAAAGACGTACCCGTAGGCTTGCATTTGGGTAGCGTTTTGGGGGAAGTTAGAAATATGCTTTCCGTTGCAGGTATGAGCGAACTTATGTACGACGAGGACGAGGATTTGTTGGCGGATATTATCGACGCTTATGCGGAAATGCAATACAAGTGCGCGGAAGCGGTTTTAAAAACGGGCGCAAAATTTGACTTTGCGCATTATTGGGAGGATATTTGTTTTAAGAACGGACCGCTTTTATCCCCTGTGAAATTTGAAGAACTTTGCGCGAAACATTATAAAAAGCGTAACGATTTATGCAAGCAGTACGGCATTGATATTATTTCCCTCGATTGCGACGGCGTAACCGAAAAATTATTGCCGACGTGGTTTGAAAACGGCGTTAATACCATGTTCCCGATAGAGATAGGCGTTTGGGGCGACCAATTCGAACCCGCTCGCAAAAAATTCGGAAAAGAAATGCGCGGAGTAGGCGCGATGGATAAAACGGCGCTTAGAAAAGACAAATCGGCGGTGGATAAAGAATTGGAGCGCATACAACGCTTAGTAGATTTGGGCGGATTTATCCCTTGTCCCGACCATCGTCTTATGCCCGGGTCTAAATTTGAGTTGGTGCAATACTACGCCGAAGAAGTAAAAAAAATCAAAGTATAACTTTGTCACGCGAAAAAAGCGTAATATTTTTGCAAAAATCGTAATATTTTTATAGATTTTATTTTTCAAAACTGTTACAATATAAGTATATAAACCGCGTTTTATTCGCGGTTGGTATAGGGGGGGTTAAGATATGTTAGAGAAAAAAATACGACAATTTCACTCCCTTATCGGCGTGGATTGTAACGTTTACGACGTCAAGTTAAAAACGTTTGAAAATCCGCAGTCTGTTTTTTGTAGCAAATGCCCCGAGCCTTGCGATTATAAAAATACGCATTTACACGGTTGTTACGAGTCCGTTCGTTGGGATAATAAATATATTTATTATTGTCCGATGGAATTTATCTTCGTCGCCGTACCCGTCACGGACGAGGATAAAATTTTGACGAGCGGTGTCATTATCGGTCCGGTTTTAATGGGCGCGACGTACGATAATCCGCAAACGTATACCCTCCCGAATATGGACACGACGAAGGTGAACGCTTTGGCGGAAATTGCCTCCACGGTGTTTGCAACGCCCCAAATGCAGGGCGGAAAAGAAAAGGTCGGCGATTTTTTAAACGCCGTTTACAAAGAATTGGAGGTTTTGCCCAAAACTTCCGCTTATCCTATCGACGTTGAAAAACGCTTGCAAACGGCAATCGTTTCGGGGGACGAGAAACAGGCGAAAGAATATTTAAACCGTTTGCTCGGCGAAATTTTCTTTCATTCGAACGGTGATTTTAACGTAATTAAAGCAAGAGCGCTGGAGCTTTTGGTGTTGCTTTCCCGTTCGGCAATCGAAGGCGGAGCGGACGTAGAGCAAATTTTCGCGTTGAACACAGGGTATATAGAAGAAATTGACAAATTCGATACGCTGGAAAAGCTGAGCGTTTGGCTGTCGAGTATCATCAACCGTTTCGTGCATTACGTTTTCGGGTTTAAAAGCGTTCGTCATTCGGTTACCATTCGTAAAATCGTCGAATATATCCACGATAATTATATGAAAAAAATTACCTTGGACGATATTGCCGACGCCGTGTATATGAGCAAATCGCACGTGAGTAAAATTTTCAATACGGAAATGCATACGAGCATTACGGCGTATATCAACAAAATCCGCGTGGAAAAAGCCAAAAAATTACTTCGCGCGTCTACTTTGTCGATAGCGGAAATCGCCACGTTGACGGGGTTTGAAGGGCAAAGCTATTTTGCGAAACAATTCAAGTCCTCCACGGGCGTTTCCCCCAATAAATTCCGTGAAACGGTAAACGGCAAACAAAAACAGGAGGACGGGGAATGACTTTGACGGAAGAAATTAGCTTGTTTTTGCAACGCGGTAGCGTGTCCAAAGTAAAAGAAAAGGTGGAGCTTGCTTTATCGCAAGGCGTTTCCCCCACGGAAATTTTAGAGCACGGCTTAGTCGGCGGAATGACGGTCATCGGCGATAAATTCAAAGAAAACGAAGTATTCGTCCCCGAAGTTTTGCTCTCGGCGCGCGCGATGAGCGCAGGGATAGAACTGTTGCGACCCTATTTAATAAAAGAGGGAAAGAAATCCAAAGGTACAATCGTTATCGGTACGGTTCGTGGCGATTTACACGAAATCGGAAAGCGTATCGTAAAAATTATGATGGAAGGTAAAGGCTTGACGGTAATCGATTTAGGGACGGACGTTTTGCCTGAAACCTTTCTCCAAAAGGCGCAAGAGTATCACGCAGACGTCATTTGTTGTTCGTCGCTTTTAACCACGACGATGATGGAAATTAAAAAGGTGGTAGAAAAGCGCAATAAAGAGGGTTTGCAAGAGAAAATAAAAATTATGATAGGCGGTGCGCCGATAACCCAAGAGTTTTGCGATAAAATCGGCGCGGATTATTACACGGAAGACGCTTCGTCCGCCGCCGACGTGGCACTGAAAATTTGTACGGAAAACCGTAACGGATAAAAAAATGGCTCTGTCACGTCACTTGGTTGATTTTTCTCGTAAAAACACAGAAAAATAGATTTTTTGTTAATCAATTATTCTCTGTGACATAGCCAAAAGTGACATAGCCCAAAAAAAAATAAAAAAAATAGATAGTATAGGAGAAGAAAAATTATGGAAATTTTAACTCAAATCTCGGAAAACTTACAACGCGGTAAAGCAAAGGTTGTAAAAGAACTCGTAGAACAAGCGTTGGCGGAAAACGTACCCGCGGCAACCATTTTAAGCGACGGTTTGATGGCTGGTATGAACGTCGTTGGCGAAAAGTTCAAAGTCGGCGAAGCATACGTGCCCGAAGTATTGGTAGCGGCGCGCGCGATGAATATGGGCGTACAATGCTTGAAACCTTACTTGGCGGCGGAATCGGTACAATCGGCGGGAAAAGTATGTATCGGTACGGTAAAGGGCGACTTGCACGATATCGGTAAGAACCTCGTAAAAATGATGATGGAAGGCAAGGGCTTGGAAGTTATCGACCTCGGTACGGACGTTGCGCCCGAAACCTTCGTTGCTACGGCTATTGAAAACAACTGCGATATTATTTGTTGCTCCGCGCTTTTGACGACGACGATGGACGGTATGGGCGAAGTTGTGAAAGAAGCGGAAAAAGCAGGCATTAGAAACAAAGTGAAGATTATGATTGGCGGTGCGCCCATAACGGAAGAATATTGCAACCAAATCGGCGCGGATAAGTATACGTGCGACGCGGCGAGCGCGGCAGACGCAGCACTTGCGTTTTGCTTGGCGAAAAACGCGTAAGAGGACACTTTTTATGGATATGAAACAATGGCTGGAAAGCATCAAAAACACGACGCCAAAAAAGCCGTTTCCCATTTTGTCCTTTCCTTGCGTTAGCTTGCTTGACGTAAGCGTACGGGAATTGACGGCGGATAGCGATTTGCAAGCAAAGGGTATGAAGGCGGTGGCGGATAGACACGACACCTTAGCGTCGGTAAGTATGATGGACTTATCCGTGGAAGCGGAGGCGTTCGGCGCAACGGTGCGTTTTTCGGACGACGAAGTGCCCACCGTTTTGGGCGCGCTCGTACAAGACGAGGAGGACGCGGATAATTTGGCGATTCCCTCGGCTACCTCGGCGCGTTGTAAACAATACGTGGAGGCAATCGGCAAAGCGAAAGAACTCATTACCGACAGACCCGTATTTGCAGGGGTTATCGGTCCGTTCTCGCTCACGGGTAGATTGATGGACGTAAGCGAGGCGATGGTGAATTGTTACGCTGAGCCGGATATGGTACGTAAGACGCTTGAAAAGGTAACGGCGTTCTTAATCGAGTATATCAACGAATATAAGAAGGTGGGCGCAAACGGCGTAGTGATGGCAGAACCGCTTGCGGGTATGCTTTCGCCTGCTTTGGCTGAAGAATTTTCCGAACCGTACGTTCGTAAAATCGTCGAAGCGGTACAAGACGATAATTTCCTTTTGATTTATCATAACTGCGGGGATAACGTCGGCGTAATGGTAGACTCCATTTTAAGAACGGGTTCGGCGGCGTATCACTTCGGAAACGCCGTGTCTATGAAGGATATGCTTGCGAAAATTCCGCAAGACGTCGTCGTAATGGGCAACGTAGACCCCGCCGCGCAAATTAAAAACGGTACGCCTGATTCGGTAAAAGCGGAAACGAAAAGAATTATGGACGAATGTTCCGCGTATTCTAATTTCGTAATTTCTTCGGGTTGCGATATTCCCCCGCAAAGCCCTTGGAAAAACATCGACGCGTTCTTTGAGGCGGTTGACGAATTTTATAAATAAAAAATTCTTTGATACGGTTGATTTTGTTTCGCGCGGTAAGTGTGCTACGAATAAACCGTTTATTGAAATAATGAAATAATAAATTAAACTGGAGGATTATTTATGGAAATGACAGCACACGAGAGAATGGTCAATTTATTTAAAGGAAAAGAAATAGATAGATTGCCGAGAATAGAATGGTGTCCTTTTTGGCGCCTTACCGTTGATAGATGGGTTAAGGAAGGGTTGCCGTGCACTATACGTAAAAATGGTACACATCTTACACCAAGTACGCAATACGAACTGCAAGAATATTTTGGGCTGGATAAAGTAGCGATTGGTATTTATAAACCGTATACGAAGGATTGGCCGTACACGGAGAAGGGGTACACGAAGCAGGGACTCGTGGCAAACGCGGCAGACTATCACAAAGTAAAAAAACATTTGTATCCTGAATTTGAAGTGGAT
Source organism: Clostridiales bacterium (assembly GCA_015069285.1). Lineage (GTDB taxonomy): Bacteria > Bacillota > Clostridia > Christensenellales > Borkfalkiaceae > Scatosoma. The sequence goes on from SVIX01000014.1 coordinate 24,204, forward strand.
AAAGACCATATCGCGTTATTTAAAAAGATGCGCGCGGAAGGCGATACGGTGATACCGGCTAATTTTGAGGGTTTTTTCTGGTTTCCCAGAGTTTTATTCGATATCGAACCGCATTTGTACAGTTTTTACGACGAACCCGATTTGTACAAAGAAATTTGCGAGGATTACGTTACGTGGTTGAAAAAAGTCATAGAATGTTTAACAAACGAATTTCAATTTGATTACTACTATTTTATGGACGATATGTCGTATAACCACGGACCGATGATTGGCAAAGAACAATTCGACGAGTTTCTTGCGCCCTATTATAAACAAATAACCGCCTTGCTCCACAGCTTTGACATTCCCGTAATCGTAGACAGCGACGGCGATATAACCAAAGCGGTGGATTGGTACGCAAGCACGGGCGTGGACGGTATGTTGCCGTTAGAGCGTCAAGCGGGCGTGGACGTTTCCGTGTATTTGAAAAAGCAACCGAATATGTTTTTCTTAGGACATTTCGACAAAATGTGTATGAAGTTTGGCGAAGAGGCGATGCGCGCGGAATTCGAGCGTTTGTTGCCCAGCATTAAAACGAGAAGATTTATCCCCAGCGTAGACCATCAAACTCCGCCCGACGTTAGCTTGGAAAATTATAAAATATACGTTAAATTATTAAAAGAATATACGCAAAAAATTTAAGAGTGACGCGTAGGAAAATATTAAGAAAAAAAAGTTATGGAAAAGTATTTACAAGGATTAGCGGAAAAGGCGTTAAGCTACGGCGCGTATAAAGCGTCCGTCGTGAAAACGAAAGATATTCGCACGGACGTTCGTTTCCGCGCTATGTGCGAAAGCAACGTTTGCGGACAATACGGCAAATGCTGGACTTGTCCGCCCGACGCGGGAAAAATCGAGGACTTAATTGAAAAGTTATATACTTACGAATACGCGCTCGTCTATCAAACGGTAACGCAGATAGAGGACAGCTTTGACGTGGAAGGTATGATGAAGGCGGGAAAACTGCACAACGCTTTGGTAAAACGGATACAAACGGCGTTCGCGGACGAACCGTTTTCCAAGTTATTGCATTTAGGCGCGGGCGGTTGCAGAATTTGCGAGCGTTGCGCCAAACGCGATGAAAAGCCCTGCCGTTTTCCCGAACGCGCTCTTTCTTCCTTGGAAACGTACGGAATAAACGTGTCGGAGCTTGCGCAGTTGAGCGGTATGAAATATATCAACGGCGCGAATACCGTTACTTATTTCGGTACGGCGCTCTTTTCCTTTGAGGACGGCGTATGATTACGGTAGCTGTCAACGGCAAACAATACGCCGTGCAAGAAAACGAAAATTTAAAAGACCTGTTGGCGCGGGAAAACCTGCTCGCCGTTCCTTGCGGTGGACGGGGCGTTTGCGGAAAGTGTAAAGCGTTCGTTTACGGCGCGAAAAATCCGTTGACGAACGAGGAAAAACAAACGCTTACCCAAACGGAGATAGACAGCGGTATCCGTCTTACCTGTCAAGTAGAGGTGGCGGACGGTTTAGAAGTGCGTACCTTTTCGGAAAACGCTTACCGCATCCAAGGCTGGGCGGAAGAGAAGAGCCGAGCGCAAACCCCTATGTTTACCCGTTACGGGGTGGCGGTGGATATCGGCACGACGACGCTCGCTTGCTGTTTGTACGATCGCGAGGGGTTTTTACTCGCGCAAGCAAGCGCGCCCAATCCGCAACGCGGTTTTGGCGCGGACGTCGTTTCCAGAATCCAAGAAGCGCTTGCGGGCAAAGCTGAAGCGTTAAAGACGGTTATCGTTACGGCGATAAACGGGCTTATCGAAAGTTTAGCCGAACGAGCAAGGATAAAAAAGGCGGAAATTGACGGGCTGGTGATTACGGGCAATACGACGATGTTGTATTTGTTTACGGGTACGTCCGTTGAACCGCTTTCGCACGCGCCGTTCGAGATAAAAGAAAGGTTTGGAAAAAGGTACTTAGCGAAAGAATTAGGGCTTACGGCGTTGGCAAAAGACGCCACGGTGTATTTACCGCCCTGCGCAGGCGCGTTTCTCGGCGCGGATATCGTGACGGCGGTGCTCTCGTCAGGTATGTGCGAAAACGAAAACACGGCGGTGCTTGCAGACGTCGGTACGAACGGGGAAATTGCGCTTTGGCAAAATAAACGACTGTATATGTGCGCCACCGCGGCAGGTCCGGCGTTTGAGGGCGTCGGTATCTCTGCGGGTATGGCAGGGCAAATGGGCGCGATTGAACGGGTGTACCTTCACGACGGCGCAATCGCCGTTAAAGTGATCGGAAACGTGAAAGCGAAAGGAATATGCGGTAGCGGTGTTATCGACGCGGTTGCCACGCTTTTAAAAAGGGGCGATATCGACGAAACGGGGTTTATGGAAGAAGACTGTATTTATCTTACCCCCGAAGTGTCGTTTACGCGCGAGGACGTACGCGCCGTACAGCTCGCCAAAGGCGCAATTCACGCGGGCATACGAACGTTGCTCCGTAGCGTTCATACGGACGCGGAAACGGTAGAGGTTTTGTATTTAGCAGGCGGATTCGGCAGTTATTTGGATATTGAAAAGGCGGGAGAAATCGGATTGCTCCCCAAATCGTTGACGAAGAAAACGCAACCGATAGGCAACGTGGCGCTCGGTGGCGCGGTGCGATTGCTCTTGAATACGCAGGAATGGGAGCGTTGTTCGGCGTACGCGAACGACTCCACCGTCGTAATTCTTTCGGGAAATCCCGTTTTCACGGAAGAATATATAGAACGAATGTTATTTGAAGAATAAAGAAAAGTCGCCCTCGCACCGCTTTCTTGCGTTTTTCTCGTAAAAACACAAGAAAAATAGATTTTCGTTCATCAACCATTCTCTATGACATAGCCAAATAAAAAACCGAACTTCCGCAAAGGAGTTCGGTTTTTCGTATGATAAAAGTACGCTGTTTCGAAAAATCAAAAGGTCGAGGAAATTATTTCCTCGCGGAGTGCAGAGGCAGAGCCTTTGCGCCTCGATGGCAATCGCCGTCGTAAGACGGAACAAAGCCTTTCAACAAGCAACCAAAGGTTGCGCAAACCAACGCGGAAGCGTTTCTTGCCGACCGTGTCGGCGTGCGGAAACCCAAAACAAAAGGTCAAGGGAATTATTCCCTTGCAGATTACAAAGACAGCGTCTTTGCGCCTCGATGGCAATCGCCGTCGTAAGACGGAAACAAGCCTTTCAACAAGCAACCAAAGGTTGCGCTAACCAACGCGCAAGCGTTCTTTCCGACCTTGTCGGCGAACGGAAACCCAAGTTAAAGGGTCAAGGACGAGCTACCCGTAAAGCAAAGCATTGATAATGCTTTGTAGGGGCGAGATGAGAGAGCGCATAAGTAAGCGCGAACGGTGACCGAACGCAAGGTTCACCTTGCCTTGCGTGAGAAGTTATTCC
>SVIX01000015.1 GCA_015069285.1 Clostridiales bacterium
CTTCCGATCTAATAGGCGCAACGTTCCCCCCTGCGCTCGCCGTAGGCAATCTCCCCGCCGAGGGTTCGCTGTATACGGGCGTATTTTCCTTCGCGTCGCCTTGTACCTCTACCCCGAATTTCTCAAACACGTAATCGACGGATACCGTTTTCGCGTGAATAATACTCGCCAATTCCTCAATACTCTCCACGTCCAATCTATCGGGATAAATCTCAAAAGGCGATAACGCGCTCACGGCAATCTCCCCTTCAAATACTGCGTTCCCCTGCTCGTCCACGGCAACTTGCCGTCCGCCCTGCTCGTTCCATACCAGTTTATAGAACGCGCAACCGCAAATCTCCGACCAAGTCGTCGCTTTGGAAACCACCTCGTCTAACCCTACTCTTTCCCGCACGTAAGTAAGTATCCCCGTCGCGAGTTTTGCCGCTTTCAAATCCCCGTCCTCGTCCGAAAAAGCGCGTACGCTCAAAATAGGTCGTAACTTTTCCAACTTCGCCAACCGAGCGTCCACCACCGGCGCGATACGGTTAAATACCCTGCGCGATTGCCAATAAAATTGCTTGTCCTCCTCTATCAGCCCCCCGAACGGCGAAACGTCGCAGTATTGATTTCCGCTGTAAAAATTCAAATTCAAAAGCCAACCGCTCTCCACGCTCCTCCTTTCCTCACGGCGTCTTTCAAAATCAGCAGTCACTTCCCCCGCTATCTTCTTCGCCCGTCGCTCCTGCGCTTCCTCCCTTTCCCGTTCCATTACTTTTTCTGCCTCTTTATTCATAAAAACCTCCGTTTTTTATTTCTTTTTCACTACTTTTTTTCTCGGTTTTGCCCGTGGCTTTCTTTGCGTTTTTTTACTCTCAACGCATACCTGCCCCGCGCTTTCCTCGTTTTGTATACTTATTTTTAAATCATACAACAACCTTTCTTTTTCCGCTTGCAACTCCTCGTCCGTCATCTTGGAAAAATCGCTTTCCAAACCCTGTTCCGCCAATAATAATTGCATTGCTTTCAAATCGGGCGGAACGTCCTTTTTCGTCTTTTTACGCTTGGTCAGCTTGAGTTGCCCGTCCACCTCCGCAAATTCTTCGGTAACTTCGGCAACCTGAAACCCCAGCGCCACTTTCATTAACGCTTTCCCAAGCTTTTCCTTCTCCCGTTCCTTTTCTTCCATTTCCCTATCCAATCACTCTCCTCTCCACGCAATTTATCTTATACGGTTGCGCACAACGCGCAAGATTATCCCTTTCTCGCGACTTTCCGCATCAACGCCTCTTTGTCCTTTTGAATAACCGACTTTTCCTTTTTCGGCGGTAACTTTTTCGGTCGGCTCATCAAGTAATAGCGCATCTCGTCCAAAGCGTGGTCGTCCTCCTTTTTCGGGGCGTCGCCGTTCCCCCAAAAATACCCCTTGATTTCACGGATAAGTTGGGTACAACAATTAAAAATATAAATATTCGGCAACCCGTTATCCCTGCGCAAATAACTTTTCACCTGCGCAATCCCCGAAAACAAATCCTTTTCCACGTCAGGGTTCACTAAAATTCCCCGTTCGTAAAACAATTCCGCTACGCTTTGCACCCCCGACAACGTTTTCTGCTTTGCCGCGCTATCGATGAGCGCGCAAACTCTCCCTTTATAATCCCGTTTCCAACCCAACTTATCGCAGACCCTTTTAATCGCTTCCGCGTGATAATCAATATCCCGCCCCGCCTCGTAATGCTCGTAAACGACGTATACGTTATCGTCAAAATCCACCGCGTACCAATGCGCGGAAAGCGGATTGTTCAAACCGGGGTCTATGGAAATCGCGTCCTGCCATTCTTTTGGAATCTCAAAAGGCTCAATCACGTGTACGCTTTCTTCAAATTCGGGATACACTAACCCCTCGCTCGCGCCAAACCGTCCGAATTTCCGCGACTGCAACGCGCGCTCGTCCATACACCCTTCTAAAATTCCAATCTCCTCCCCGTCCAAATACGGGTTGTCGCTCCATTCCATAAATTCGTACCAAATCTCAGGGTCGTTTTGCCTGTTTAAATAAATCTCGTTATAGACGAAAGTCAACCCTTTCAAAGGGGTCATCGTACCGAAAATATCCCCCTTTTTATCCATAACGCGCATACGGCACTCCACGTAAATATCCTTGGGCGGTTCTTCGTCGAACCACACGAAATCCAAAGACGCGCCTTGAAATTTTTCTCTACCCTGGTCGCAACTTTTAAACCCGATAACGGAAACACCCCCGAAAACGTTCTTAACGCGGATAAAATCAATCACCCCGCTTTCGGGCGCGTCCTTCCGCCCGCTTTGCATCACGATATCCTCAATCCAATCCCGACGCAAATAATGTAAAATTTTCTTTTGCGCAACGTCCCGTTGTACCTGTCCCGAAAGCGAAACCACCCACCCTTGCACGTCCTTTCTGTTCTCCCGATAGGGATGAATCCCCCTCGCCATATACACGCACTCTACCGCCCCACATTCCGTCTTCCCCGAACGGTTACCGCCAAAAACCCAACGGTTACGCTTCGCGCATTTGTGAAATTCCACCTGTTTTTTATGTATTTTCTCGCCCGTATTGTATAAACGCAAAAAATCCCCTTCGCGCCGACGGTTTAGCTCCTCGTCAATCGCTTTCACCCGCATCAAGTTTTCTACAATATTTCCCATACTTTTCTTCAACTCCGCAAAATTCGCCACGCCCGCGCTATTATAATAAGATTTATGAAAAAGTTTATCTTCTCGGTATTTTTACCCCTCTTATATTTCCTATCCTGTCTATTCGCGCCCATCGCCAAAACCGCGTCGGCGCAATCCACCACGCCCACTTACGCTTGTATTTGTAACGATACAACCTACTTCTACGCCACGAAAGACGAACGTCGCGGTCTTTTCCTCCTACCTCAAACTTATTACGTAAAAATCCTCTCCGTGGACGAACCGTTTTGCAAAATCGAATACCTTTACGACGGCGAATACACCCAAAAACTCGTCGGCTACGCCAAAACGGAAGAACTAACCTTCGTAGACTACGTCCCCAAAACCCCCTATCTTACCCACCTTTTCGAGGTGCATTATAGCATAGACGGTTCTAACGACTTAGCCGACGACTTTTTAGATAAAATCGTACTCACCTGCGCGTATTACGGCGATTATACCGTCGGTTCAAAACGCTATTGTTACGTTCTCCGCGACGACTCCTTCGGCTACGTCCCCAAACCCGACGATTTCATTTACGAGAAAAACACCGAATACGCCGACTACCTCGCAACCCAAAAACAAGACCCGCCTCCCCTTTCGCCCGAACCGTCGGAAAACGCAGGTATGACGAGCGCGCAAATCGCCATTTTAATCGTCCTTTGCCTGCTTGTCCCCACGCTTACCGCGCTCATTCTCAAACCTCCTAAAAAACCGCCCTACGAGGAAGAATAACTCCCTTACGCCTACAAACTTTCTTTACCAACGTTAATCCATTTCCTTTCTCTTTGCGAAACGCAACACTCCTTTTTCCGCTCTAAAAATTTAAAAATTTCCTCAAAAATTTTCATATCTTTAAACTCCTTCTCAAATCGGGTTTTATCAAGCCCCAAGGCAACCAACCGTTCCCCCACTCGATTCCCCAACCGCTGTTGCATTCTAAAATATTGCCCCTCGCTCAAAAATCCACGCCCCTCTTTCCGTTTGTTGGGCGGTAACGGACTTTTAATTCTTTTTTCTTTACCAAAATACCGCACGGCTATCCAAGTTCTTTCTACGTCGCTTAAAGTAGCAAGTACCTTTTCCGTCAAAGTTTTCAGCCAAACTAACCGTTCCTTTTCTATAAGCTCTCCTACTATGTATTCCGCCAAAACTTCGGCAGGCTTTTCACTTTTGTACGACAAAATCGCTTTGTTGTAAATGTGTTCGCCGTAATCCGTTTCCACCGTTTCCAATAACGGATACGCGTACAACACCGCTTTTACGTAGTTTTCCAAAACTTCTTCACCTCTCTTTCTTTCTCAATTCCTCTTGCCCTAACTCGTCCGCCTCTCACGAATAGGCAAACGCATTATGTCATAAAACGAAATTTTTGCAATCCCAGACTTTCATTTTTTTGTGAAAAATCCGAACATTTGTTTGTATTTTAGAGTATTATACCCGATTAAATATGACAAACGCACGCCTATTTTATAAAAAATATCCACTTTTTACCAAAAATTTTTTATGCTCCCGTCCTACCGACCTTCACGCCTTGCCCCCAAGAACGGACATCGTCGTACCCCCGCCCCCGCGACCTAAGCGGAGCGCATCTCCTCTTAGCAATTCCTTTTTACTTGTCATTTTAAAAAATTTATGATATACTATTTACAAAACTTTAACAATTTTTTAACTTATTCAAAATTTCAAGGATGTATAATAAAAGCAACTCAACGGAAGAAAGGCGGTATGAAAATATGATAAAAATTTTGGTAGTAGAAGACGATAAACCGTTAAACGACCTCGTTTGCGCCTATTTACGCTCGGCAGGCTATCAAACGACGGCTTGCTTTGACGGCGAACAGGCGCTTGCGGAAATGGAAAACAATACTTTTTCCTTATTGCTTACCGATATTATGATGCCGAAAATGGACGGATTTGCCCTTGCCGAAGCCGTCCGCGCTTTCAATCAACAAATTCCCATTTTATTTATGAGCGCACGGGAGGACAAGCCGGCAAAACTCCTCGGCTATAAACTCGGCATCGACGATTACGTGGTAAAGCCTTTCGATTTAGACGAATTAACGCTCAAAGTAACGGCGCTCCTTCGTCGCGCGAAAATCAACGCCGAACAAAAAATAGAACTCGCCAATTTCACGATGAACCTTGAGGAACGCTCCGCGTATATAAACGGCGAGGAATTACCGCTCACCGCGCGGGAATTTAATTTGCTTTTCAAATTGCTTTCCTACCCCAAAAAAACGTTTACGCGCTCTGCGCTGATGGACGAATTTTGGGACTACGATTCTTCCGCCACCTCAAGAACGGTAGACGTCTATATGGCGAAAATCCGAGAAAAAACCTCCGCGTGTACAGGCTTTGAAATCGTCACGGTCCACGGCTTAGGCTATAAGGCGGTCCTGAAATGAAAAAACGCAAAACGGCATCTCTCACCGTCGGTGGCGTCCTTTTATTTTTCCTCACCAACCTCGTCACCGTCACCCTTTCCGTCCTCGTCTTCTCGCGCGTCAACGCCAACGAAAATAAAGGCGTAACCGCGCTCGTGCTACTTCTCGTTACCGCTTTTTTATCGTTGCTTTGGACGCTCGCCGACCTCGTTCGCCGAAAAATTATGATAGACAAGCCCGTCCAACAAATTTTAGACGCAACCGAACGGATAGCCCAAGGCAATTTCACCGTTCGGCTCACCCCGTTACACCCCTATCCAAAATACGACGAATTTGATTGTATCATCGAAAACCTTAACGTGTTGACGGAAGAACTTGGGAAATCGGAAATTTTAAAAACGGACTTTATCGCCAACGTTTCGCACGAATTAAAAACACCCCTTTCCGTCATTCAAAATTACGCCACGGCGTTGCAAGCGGAAAATTTAGACGAACAAACGCGAAAGCAGTATGCAAAAACGCTCCTTTCCGCCTCCAAACGCTTAACCGATTTGGTGACGAATATCCTTAAATTAAATAAGTTAGAACACGAAAAACTCAAACCCGCCTATACGCGGTACAACCTCACCGAACAGCTCGCACAGACGATTCTTTCTTTTGAAGACCTCCTCGAACGCAAGCGCATAACGCTAAATTGCGACTTGGAAGAGCTCGAACTCACTTCCGACCCCGCGCTTTTGGAAATCGTATGGAACAACCTACTTTCCAACGCCGTCAAATTCACGGACGAAGGCGGTGCAATTCAACTTTCCCTTTACAAACGGAAAGAACAAACCGTCGTAACCGTTTCGGATAACGGTTGCGGTATCCCCCCCGAAACGGGAAAACGCATTTTCGATAAATTTTATCAAGGCGACACGTCGCACGCCTCGGAGGGCAACGGATTAGGGCTCGCTCTCGTCAAACGGGTAATCGATATACTCGGCGGTGAAATCACCGTCGTTAACGAACTGCACAAAGGCAGTACGTTTACCGTCGCGTTAAAGGACAACGGCTATGCAAAATAAACGGCGCGCAATTTACCAAAAACTCAAACGCCCCAAAGGTTGGTTTCTCACCGCCGTCTACCTTTTGACGGTCGCGTTTATCGTAGGCGCGTGTACTCTTTTGTTCGTCGACTATACGGGTACGCCCCTTGCAATTTTGGCGTATACCCTGTTTGCGCTCTCCGCAATTTTTCTTGCGTATACCACCTATACCGTCGTACTTTTCTTCCCCCAATGGAAAAACGCCGTCGCGCAAAAGTTACGAACGAATAAATACACGCGCGAACTCATGGAAAACTACGGTTTCCGCACGGTATTCTTTGCCGTTTGTTCCTTTATCTTTAATATATTATACGGACTTTTCTACGGCGTTTTAGGAATTTTGGAGCGTTCGATATGGTTCGGCGCGCTCGCAGGGTATTACGTCATCTTATCTTTTATCAAAGGCGGTATATTGCTCCACCACAAACGAAAACGCAACCGCGCAAACGAATCGCTACTCTTTGCGCAAACGAAAACGTACCGTACCTGCGGAGTACTTCTTATCGTCATCAACCTTGCGCTCTCAGGCGCAATCGCGCAAATGATTTTTAAAGGCGAAACCTTTCAATACGAAGGACTTCTCATCTACGCGTCCTCCGCCTACGCCTTTTTCAAAATCACGATGGCAATTTACAATCTTTTCCGCGCCAAAAAAGAGGACGATTTGACCATTCAGGCAATACGGAACGTCAACCTCACCAACGCCACGGTATCCCTTCTCGCTCTGCAAACGGCGCTCCTTTCCACTTTTGCCGAAGAGGGCGTCAACGCTTCCCTTTTCAATACGATAACGGGTATTCTCGTAAGCGCGCTTACCTACGCTATCGGAATTTATATGACCGTCCACGGCACGAAACGAATAAAACGCTTACGATTGGAGAACACGAATGAACGATAACGACAAATTCCATTACACCTATTCCGCGCCCACGGAAGAAGAACGCAAAGAAATTAAAAGACTGCGTTCGCAATATTTACCTGCGCCCCAAGAAGGCGCGCTCACGCGCTTAAAACAGTTAGATAAAAAGGCGCGTACCATTCCAACGGCAATTTCGCTTACGCTCGGCGTCGTCGGAACGCTCATTTTCGGCTTGGGGCTTTCTTTAATTTTAGAATTTGCCCAACTGCTTTTCGGCACGCTAATTTCCCTCGTCGGGCTTGTCCCCCTCCTCGTTGCGTATCCCGTTTATAATGCGGTAAAAGCCAAATGCAAGAAAAAATACGGCGAAGAAATCCTCGCGCTGTCCGAAACGCTGTTAAACGAAAGCAACGCCAATTAACAAAACTTTTACAATTTCTTTACGCTTCCTTTTCAAAATTTTAGCGTTTTTTAAATACTCTCCTATTATACTGTAACTATAAAAATTAAGGAGAACTTATTTATGAAAACGCAACTTGAAAAAATTGAAAAAATCCAAAAAAGCTACCTTCCGACAAATTCCAACAAACTCGACGAACTGCAAGCGCTCGATAAAAAGGTAAAACGCCCCGCAACCGCCTTTGCCTATACGTTTGGTGCAATCGGGTCTTTGGTTCTCGGAACGGGTATGTGCCTTGCGATGAAAGTCATCGGAGCGAGCAACCCCGTCCTTATGCCCGTGGGCATCGGCGTAGGACTCGTCGGTATCGCCATGGTAAGCGCAAACTATTTTATATACCGTAAAATCTTGAAAAAGCGCAAAGAAAAATACGCAAACGAAATTCTTTCTATGGCAAATACGCTTTTAAGCGAATAACAAAATAAAACCGCGTAAAATTTTTACGCGGTTTTATTGCTTTTTTTTTAAATTCGTGTTATAATAATTACGTATGAAAAAATCGTGGAAAAAATTTTTAAAGGCTACTTGTTTCTCCGCGCTCGCTTTTTTAGGCGGAGCAGGTATTTTTACGGCTTTTTCCACCCAATCCGTCCAAGCGGAAAGGACGCAAACGGCGGACGCGGACAAACTCGTCGTTCCCACCTCCTACAAACAGTATCTCGCCTTAACCGCGCCCCAAGACGTAGCGGTCAACGAGGCGTATACGGCGATTGCCGACGGTAACGTCATCTATTTATACGACGAACTAATGGAAACTTACCGAACGTACACGCACGATAAACACGGCGCGGATTCCTCCAAAAACGTCATTACGCAGGTGCAGTTCGACCAAAAAGGCAATTTATATTTTTCGGACGACTACACGAGCGATAATTTATACGTTTTGAATCCGCAAACGCTCGACGCCCCCACGCGCATCGACGACGTAGCTTGTCGCGCCTTCGCGTTATACGGCGAAGATTTATATTTCACCAATTCCCAAGGCACGCTCTACTACACGGCGCTCGACGACGTTGCGGGCGCGCAAGACGTAGTCACCAACGTTTCGGCGTTTTGCTTACAAGGCGAAGAATTATACGCCGTTCGCTCGGAATTTTATTTACACAAATTCCACGCGCCCACTCAAAAAATTCCCGATTCGGAAGTACAAAGCTCGTCGCTCGCTACGCTGTACGGTTCTGTCAAATGCTTACAAGTGACCGGCGAAACGCTGGCGTATACGACGGTAGCGGGAGATTTTTACGCGCATCCTATCGCGTCCACGGCGTTGCCACCCGAAGAAATTACGCGCGATAACGGCGGTTACGAAAACCTGAACGCGTTTGGAGGGTTCGTATACGCCGTTAAAAATCAAAGCGTGCGCCAATTCAATCCCGAAAGTAAATCGTTTACGGATTTTGAAATTTGCGCCTCCTCCAACCAGGACAACCGCTTACACGGCGCGTCGGATATTTGCTTTACGCAAGACACACTGTATATCGCAGATAAAGAAAACAACCGCATTTCCGCGCTTGACCGTAACACGCGCGTATTGAAAAAGGCGTTCGATACGCACCTGTCCCCGACTTTCGTCAGTTCGGACGGGCAAATGCTACTGACGGCAAACGAACAAAGCGTCGCTTTGTATTCCCTTTCCGAGGCAGATTACGGCGCACTCGTCGCAACTTTCGACGCATTCTCCGCGCCCATTAAAGGCGTGGTCGCAAGCTACGGAAAATATTATATCGCCTGCGAAGGATTCGTATATACCGTTTTCCAAAACGCGGAAACGGGGGAATGGCTTTGCGACGGCAACGAAAAAACCGCCTTTTTCCCCGAACTTTTCACAAGCGACGTCTACGGAAATTTATACACCTTACAAAACGGCGCAATCTTCCGTTTCAACGAAAACGATTTTCTTAGTCCCAACGAAAACGGCGCGCGCCTTTGCCTTTGTCCCTTACAAAACGTAAAAAAACTTGCCATCGATTATAAAAAGCAAGTGTACGCGCTTTCGAATAGCCTCGTATACAAGCTCGGCGAAGAAAACTTTACTACCGATTTTTCCGTTCCGCTCGTTTACGCAAACACGGCGAACGCGCAATCTTTTGCTTTCGGCGTAGAAGAAAACGAAACCTATTTGTTATTCGACGGAAATTATCTCGTTCAATCTTCACGCTTACAGCTCCCGACGGTAAAAACCGTAGCGGTAGAAAACGCCGACGAACGCATTTTCTCGACGGAAAGCGCGCAATTCGAAGTCGTGCAAACGGCGGAAAACGCCTTATTCGTGCGTTTTGATTTACAAAACTTACAAGGCGAACCATTTTTCCCCTATCTTTCTTACGAACGCAAAACGCAAGCGGTAACCGCTTTAAAAATGGACGAAACTTCCGAATACCATATACTTGCCGTCTTCGACGAAAGCACGCACAAGTACGACACCTACTTGGTATTAAAGGAATTTTGCCACCCGTTAAACGCAGAAGATTACCGCAAACCGTACGAAGAACCGCGGACGGGCTATCTCACCAACGCCCTTTCGCTGTATAAATTCCCCTATCTTTGCCCCTTGCTGACGACAGGCGATTTACCCCGTGGCGGAGAAATTCAACTGCTCGGCGAAATAGGCGAATTGGACCACGAATATTATCATATTTCCTATACGGACGGAACGGGTCGGGAAATTACGGGTTATATACCCCAATCGTACGTAACGCCTTTTAACGGCGCTCCGCTCCCTACGCAGGAAACGACCGTCGGCGAAAATGAAAGCGACGCAAGTTCCGTAGGACGGCTCGTGTATCTGCTTTTAGGATTTTCCGTCATTTGCATTTTAACCGATTATTTGTTGCTACGCAAGAAAAAAGACGAATAACTTACGACGCAACGCTTTATAAAAAATAACTACGAGGAGGAACAATCCGTATGTCTGATTATCACAGTACGAACAGCGCGTATCCGCTATGGAAGATAGCGTCGGATTGTTTTTCCGCGCGCTAAAATTCCAAGGATATACGCTACTTCATCTTCATTAAAAAAAATTTATTCCATTTGAGGTAGAGTATTATGCATCAAGAAATTTTTAATCTCCTGCAAGCGCAGGACTACGAACAAGCGTCCATTTTAGCAGGGAAATTACCCGTAGCGGAGCTTGCCGAATTATTAAACGAAATAGAAAAAGCGGATATCCCCGCTTTTTGTCGCGCTTTGGATTCCGATTTACTCGCCGACGCGTTGGTGTTATTGGAAAAATCCTTACAAGAAGAAGTTATCAACGGTTTACGCGACGACGAATTAGAAAAAGTATTAGACGAAATGTCCGTCGACGAAACGGTGGAAATCATCGAAGATATGCCCCAAGAAATCGTATGGCGTATTGCGGAAACGGAAGAAATTTTACAGCTTTTATCGGACAAAAATTTCCCCGTCTTAAAACCGTTGCTTTCTAAAATGAACGCCACCGACCTCGCCGAGGTTTTCAACGAAATTCAGGAAAAGAGCGATTTGCCCATACTTTTTAGAATTTTACCCAAAGATTTAGCCGCGGAAACTTTCGTAGAAATGGACAGCGACGTAAAAGAAACGCTTATCCATAGGCTCAACGATAGAGAACTTCGCGCCGTTATGGACGAACTGTTTTTGGACGATACCGTTGACCTCGTAGAAGAAATGCCCGCAAGCGTGGTCAAGCGTGTTTTAGCGCAAAGCGATAGCGAAACGCGCGCGTATATCAACGAAATTCTCAAATACCCCAAAGACAGCGCGGGTAGCATTATGACGATTGAGTTCGTCGCGCTCCACCCCACGATGACGGTAGAAGAGGCGTTTGAGCATATCCGTAAAACGGCAATCGACAAAGAAACGATATACACTTGCTACGTCATTGACCCTACCAATAAATTATTAGGGCTTGTAACGGCAAAAGATTTAATGCTTGCCGATAAAAAACGCACCATCGGCGAGGTAATGAACGAAAATATCATCTACGCGCACACCGAAGACGACAAAGAAGAAGTTGCGCGCACATTCGCCGATTACGGTTTTTTGGCGTTGCCTATCGTAGATAGAGAAACGAGGCTCGTAGGCATCGTCACCGTCGACGACGCTATGTCCGTCCTGCAAGAAGAAAACACCGAAGACATCGCCAAGATGGCGGCAGTCACGCCCACCGATAAACCCTATTTAAAAACGAGCATTTGGCGACTTTGCGTCAACCGTTTGCCGTGGCTTTTGTTGCTACTGCTCTCGTCTACCTTTTCAGGACTGATAATTTCCGCCAACGAAAGCACGCTGAACATGCCCGTTTACGGTATCGTCTTAACGGCGTGTATGCCTATGCTCATGGGCACGGGCGGTAACGCAGGTTCGCAAGCCGCCGCAATGATTATCCGCGGGCTTGCCGTGGGCGAAGTGAAATTCTCTGATTTTTGGCGGGTCGTTTGGAAAGAAATCCGCGTATCCGTCCTGCTTGGCGCAATCCTCGCGCTCGCTTGCTTTGCAAAAGTTATGACGGTAGACGGATTGT
The DNA here is from genome assembly GCA_015069285.1 of Clostridiales bacterium. GTDB lineage: Bacteria > Bacillota > Clostridia > Christensenellales > Borkfalkiaceae > Scatosoma. Next base: position 11,996 of record SVIX01000015.1, read on the forward strand.
ACGCCGTAGAAAACGGCGTGCTCGTAGGGTTCGTGATTTGCTTTTCTATGTTCGTCACCGTGCTCATCGCAAAACTTATCGGCTCGATGCTCCCGCTTTTAGCGAAAAAATGTCGGTTAGACCCCGCGGTAGTCGCCTCGCCGTTTATTACGACGATTGTCGACGTGCTCTCGCTTACCGTCTATTGCGCGTTTGCCGTTTGGTTCTTGGGAATGGTATAAAAAAACTAAAAAAGTTACGGTTTCGGAAAATTTCCGAAACCGTTTTCGTTTAAGATAATTTATTGTTTTTTCGATAAGTTTGCGGGGTAACGCCCGTAATCTTTTTAAATTGACGCATAAAATGCACCTCCGTTTTATAGCCACATTCCCGAGCGATAAGCCCTACGGCGTATTCCGTGTGCGTCAACAAATATTGCGCGCGCTCCATTCGCGCGTTGATAAGGTCGTTTTGCGGACTGACGGAAAAAATCTGTTTGTATAAATGTTGAAAATAAGACGAGCTTAAAAAGGTTCTTTTCGCCATTTCCTCCATCGTCCAATTTATTTCCGGTTTATTGTAAAGCTCCATACGGAGCGAGGAAAATTTTTGATAATGAGGCACGTTATTTTTGGGGTTGTTCTCGCAAAGACTTTCCGCCAATTTAATGAGTAGCAATTCTAAATACAACAAAATCGTCTTGTTCTTATAAGGATTCACCGAATACGTTTCTTGATAAATTTTTTTTACTTGATTGGACAAATTCAAAAAATCGTTGCACTTTATCGGACGGTTAAAGGGAATCCCCATTTGCTCCACCCTTTCCGCTTCTTCCTCTGTTAAATCAAAATGCACCCAATCGTTGATATACCGTTCTTCCACGCTACCGTAATATTGCGCCGTTCCTTTTTTATATAAGATAAACGATTGTTCTTCCGAAACGACCTCCCCTTCTTCCAACCGAAAAAAAGCGCGCGTTGAAACGAGCAACAACAAATAATCCCCCGACCCCATCGGGCGACGCATAAAAAATTCTTTTTCGTGTACGTATTTGTATCCAACCCCGTTTAAAACCATCGCGCGTTCACTCCTTAAAAAAAGCAGAATAAGTCATATTTATAGCATTTTACCATATTGCATATCTTTTGTCAATACCTTATAATAGTAATGACGATAAATATTTTAGGAGAAAATACGATTATGAAAGCAAAACTCACAGCAAACAAAAAATTTACCATCGGCAAAATCGACAACAGAATTTACGGTTCGTTTATCGAACACTTAGGCAGAGCCGTATATAACGGTATTTACGAGCCTACGCACCCCACCGCGGACGATATGGGTTTTCGCCAAGACGTTTTGGAGCTTATCCAAAAATTAAACGTACCCATCGTGCGTTATCCCGGCGGAAACTTCGTTTCGGGGTATTGTTGGGAAGACGGTACGGGCGATAAAAGCAAGCGCCCCAAAAAAATCGATATGGCTTGGAAAACGATAGAAAGCAACCAAGTAGGCGTAGACGAATTTCAAGAATGGGCAAAACGCGCCAACACGGAAGTGATGATGGCGGTCAATTTGGGTACGCGAGGCGTTACCGAAGCGCAACAATGCGTCGAATACTGCAACGGCACGATGGATTCTTATTATGCGAACCTCCGTCGAGAAAACGGCTTTGAAGAACCGTTCAACTTCAAACTTTGGTGTTTGGGTAACGAAATGGACGGACCTTGGCAAATCGGACACAAGACGGCGGACGAATACGGTCGGCTTGCTTTGGAGGCAGGAAAGGTTATGAAATGGACGGACCCCTCCATCGAATTAGTAGCGTGCGGTAGCTCCTCTATCGGTATGCCCACGTACGGCGAATGGGAATACACCGTATTAAATCACACCTACGACGTCGTAGATTATCTTTCCTTACATTTGTATTTCAATAACACTAAAGACGACTCTGCAAAGTTTTTAGGCGACGCCGAATATATGGACGATTTCATTGAAGATATCGTAGCCGTTTGCGACACGGTAAAAGCCAAAAAACATAGCAATAAAACGATTAACCTTTCTTTCGACGAATGGAACGTTTGGTACAGAGCAGTAGGCGATAAGCACGGAGATGGACGATGGACGGAAGCGCCCCACCTTTTAGAGGAAGTTTACAACTTCGAAGACGCCGTTCTCGTCGGTACTTTGCTTTCGAGCTTCCAAAACCATTGCGACCGCGTAAAAGTGGCTTGCCTTGCGCAACTCGTCAACGTTATCGCCCCTGTTATGACGGAAAACGGCGGTAAGGCTTGGGCGCAAACGATTTTCTATCCGTTTATGTACGCCTCCAATTACGGTCGCGGTACGACCTTACAAACGATAAAAGAAACGGAGTATTACGAATGCAACGGAAAACAAATCCCCTATTTGTACGGCTCCGTCGTGGACAACGAAGAACGAGGCGAACTTGTCGTATTCGTAGCCAACCGTTCTTTGGAAGAGAGTATGGAGTTAGAGCTTTGCCTTGAAAATTACGGGAATTACAAGCTCGTCGAACACGTCGAACTTTATCACGACGATTTAAAGGCAATCAACGATAAAGACGAGCAACGCGTATTGCCCGTCAATCGCGAAATAGAGGAAAATTCCTCTACCGTATCCCTTAAAAAACATTCTTGGAATATGTTGCGTTTTAAATATTAAATTTATAGGAAACGAGGTTTCGGAATTTTTCCGAAACCTCGTTTTTGGCAAAGTTGTAGCGCCGTTTATAAATATATACTATGCGCCCAAACTTTGCCAATTGTAAATGAATCTATAAGTAAAAGTTTAATTATCCAAAAAGATTAATCTTGTTTTAATTTAGGGTAAACTTTATTTGACAAATTCACATTATCGTAATTCCAAACAGAATTATCCCATTTTAATGTTACACTGAAAAACAACTTTAACGACATTGTCGATAATGACATTACAGTCGCATTAATATGCACGTTATTGCTACTACAAAGTACAAGATTTTCATCTTTATAACAGTTTGTTATTTGTACACCATTATAACAATATCCGCTTATATCTCCCGCACGATTATTTGCCGTCGATATACTTCCCATAACAAAGCAATCTGAAATAGATGAGTTAGCCCCGGATACGGTTGTTATAAAAGCGGCTTCACCATAACTACCACCGCCACCAAGAATGGAGTATCCACCATTTTTACCGTACGAATATAAAGTTGCGTCTACAAAGCATTTTTCTATCGTTCCGTAATTAAATGTAGTTATACCAGCAGCAAATGAACCCCCTGCGTTTTCATATGGCTGTGTAACATATACACTTCCCGTTGCGAAACAATTTTTAATTGTCCCTATAGATTCTCCGCAAAGTAATGCCCCCAAACGATTACATGCAGACGATATATAAATATTTCCGTTACTTACAGCACATTTTTCAATAAGTCCAGCATTATACCCAACAATGCCTCCTACGGTTATTTTATCAAAGCTATTTGTAATAATATCGAAATCGAAGTTTTCAACATTTAAATTCCTAATTTGCCCGGTGCTATATCCAAAAATACCTATGTATTGCGCGTTAGTCGCTATGTAATTTGAAATCGTATGTCCACAACCGTCAAACATTCCTGAAAAGGGGGCTGTATTATTGCTTCCAATGGGTGTAATTGCCAACCCTTTGCAATCGATATCATTCATAAGCACATATATCGCGGAACGGTTGTTATTGATATTTTGAAGGTCTTCGAAATTATATATAAACTTAACCCCACTCTGCGGAGCATTACAATGTATGCAAACATAAGAAACATAATTATGGTCTGTTTGAGAAATCTCCTTTTTTATCCTGGAAATTTCAGCATTGCAAGAATCCACGGTGCAATATACAACCTCGTCATAGTAACCTTTTATCTCGCAGGTTGCATCAACTTTATTTTCCATAACCGCAACACCTGGAGTGTGTCCTTTCTCCTTAACGGTTTCACTATTATATGTATGTTTACATCTTGCACAAAGCTTATGCCTTAAACCGCTTTCCGTACATGTGGGGTAATTATCATAAACCCAATCACTATCCATATGACCAAGTTGTTCGATTTCAGCCTCGTTTATTTTTTCATAACAAACTGAACATTCTTGATACTTTAAGCCCTTTTCAGTACAAGTAGCATTTGTATCAATTACCCATTCCCCATCGATGTGTCCCGTTGCGGGAATTTCTTCATACGTAGAATACTCGCATCTTATACACGTATCATATTCTTCATATCCTATATTAATACATGTAGCTTGCTTGTTTTCGTGATGAATTAAATCGTGTCCTAAAGCGTTACCATATTCAAACCATTCTGTACCTTTGGCTCCACAAGCACAAGAATAATAATATTTTGCTTTTTCTGTACAAGTGGCTTCTGAATATGAATATGCCGTATCGATATTTTTCATCGAAAAATCGCACTCATGAGAAATTCCACCAGCGTCACTAATTACATTCGGTAAAACAATAGCAGAAGCCACAATTACCACCGCGCCACAAATGCTTGCAACCTTAAACCACTTTGTAGTTTTCCATAAAGTTGCAATTTTTTTTCCTAATTTTGCCATAAAACCTACCTCCAAAAAAATTTATAATAAAAAAATGCGGCAACCGAAGTTGCCGCACCGAAAAGCGCAAACTCCGATTGTCGCGAAACAAAATCAAAATAGAACGGGATATACTCTCGTAAACCATAATGGGTGAAATTTGCGTTTTTACCAAATCCATATCATTATGGTTTCCAAAAAAAAGTATACTATCCTCAAAAAGATAAAAATACCCCAAGTTCTACTTTATTCGATTTTGTTTCGCATGTTTATTATATACCTTTTCAAAAAATATTTCAAGTATTTTTTAGTAAAAATCAATATATTTTTATAAAAAATCAAAAATTTAATTATAAAGCGAACTATTTGCTTTTTGTTGTAAAAAAAGGGCTCGCAAAGACGAAAACTATTCTTGAATGGATTTTTGCAAAACCATTCTTACGCCTCTACCGTATCCCTTAAAAAACATTCTTGGAATATGTTGCGTTTTAAATATTGATACTATAAAAAAAGGGGACTTCGTAAATCTACGAAGTCCCCCTTTTTTTTATTTTGTGATTTTTTACAATACGGATAAATATCTATCGCCGTTATCGGGGAAAACGACGACGATATTTTTATCGGCGTTTTCGGGTTTTTTCGCCATTTTAATCCCGCCGAAGAGCGACGCCCCCGAAGAAATACCGACGAACAAGCCTTCCTCTTTGCAAACTTCTCTTGCCAAAGCATACGCGTCCTCGTCCGTCACCGTTACGACGGTATCGTATATTTCTTTATCCAGCGTTTGAGGAATAAAATTCGCGCCGATTCCCTGTATACCGTGCGCGCCCGCAACGCCCTGTGATAACAAAGGGGATTTTGCGGGTTCTACCGCCACGATTTCCACTTGCGGATTTTTCTCTTTTAAATATTTCCCTACGCCCGTAATCGTACCGCCCGTACCGACTCCTGCGACGAAAATATCCACCTTTCCGCCTAATCCGTTCCAAATTTCAGGTGCGGTCGTTTGGTAATGCGCTTTGGGGTTCGCAGGGTTCTCAAACTGTCCTGCAATAATGGAATTGGGGGTGTTTTTACAAATTTCTTCCGCCTTTTCCACCGCGCCTTGCATACCTTTCGCGCCTGCCGTCAGTACGATTTCCGCGCCGTACGCAAGAATGAGTTTTCTTCTCTCCACGGACATCGTTTCAGGCATTACGATAACCGCTTTATAGCCCCTGCTCGCGCAAACGAGCGCAAGTCCCACGCCCGTATTGCCCGAAGTCGCCTCAATCACCGTACCGCCTTTTTTCAATCGCCCGCTTTGCTCTGCGTCGTCGATGATGGCTTTGGCGACCCTGTCTTTAATCGAACCGCCTACGCTCACCCCCTCTACTTTGGCGTAAAGCCGAGCGCAAAGAGCGTACTTTTCCTCTATCTTTCGTAAGCGCACAAGCGGAGTGTTTCCAATTAAGTTTTCCGCGTTCATCTCGTACATACCCCTCTCCTTTTAAATTTCCTCTAATATCTGCAACGGGGAGCGCACCACTTTTTCCGCGCCGAAATCCCGTAAAAATTCCTCGTCGCGGAAGCCCCAAGTTACCGAGATACAATCAATTTGCGCGTTTTGCGCCGTTTTTATATCCACGTCCGAATCCCCGACGTACACCGCCTCGCTTTTTAAACAGCCGAGCGTTTTGAGAATTTGCAATAAGCCGTTGGGATTGGGTTTACGCATAATCCCTTCCGCCTCGTTTTCACCCTGCGCCATATCTATCCAACCGTGGAAATATTCCTCCACCAACGGTTGTACGGCAAAATCCGCTTTATTGGAAAGCACCGCCGTTTGTATTCCGCGGTTTTTTAATTCTTTTAACAGCGGTAAAATATCTTCGTACGGCTTGGTTTTATCTTTACAATGTATTTTATAATACGCGCGAAAAACGGACAAAACGCCCTCTTTATCCACGTCACAATCCCCAACGGCAAGCGCAATCAACCGCGCGATTCCGTTCCCGACGAAAGAACAAACCTCCGCGCGCGTTCGAAGCGGTAAACCGTACTCGTTTAACGCGTAATTCACGGCGTCCGTTAAATCGTCAAGCGTATCCAAAAGCGTTCCGTCTAAATCAAATACCACCGCTTTATACATTTATAATACCTCTTTTATCGCTTGCACCGCTTCCGAGCGGTTTTCGCTGTTCGTTTTTATATAAATAGACGAAACGTAATTTCTCGTCGTGCCTTCGCTAAGTTTTAACGCCGAGGAAATTTGACGGTTGGTAAATCCTTCGTACATCATCAAAGCAATTTCCACCTCTCTATCCGAAAGCGAGAAAGCGCGCGTAAGCTTAATTTCTCTATCCGCCGCCACGTGTTTTGCCGCGTCGGCAATCCGTCTTGCTATTTTGGCGGGCAAAATGGTATCGCCTTCGTATGCGTTTTTTATCGCGTCGATAAGCGCGCTCGCGCCGATGTCTTTGAGCAAATATCCGCTCGCGCCGTTGTTGATTGCGTTTAAAATATAATCGCTATCGTCAAAAGTCGTTAAAATAACCACTTTTACGTCGGGATATTCCGACTTAATGTGTTGCGTCGCCACCACGCCGTTCATATTAGGCATACGAATATCCAACAACACTACGTCGGGCGTATTTTCACGCATTTTCATAAGCGCGTCAAATCCGTCCGTCGCGATTCCAACGACTTCTATCCGTTCGTCCGTTTGCAATAAATTTTTGAGCTCTTCCGCAAGCTCGATTTGGTCGTCCGTGACGAGCACCTTAATCGTATCGTTCATTTTCACGTCTCCTTATATTCCGCCCCGTTCGTCTTTATCTACGGGTAACGTCAATCGAAGTTCAAAGCCTTCGCCCGTTTCGCTTTCCGTTTCCAACGCACCGCCCAACGCCTTTGCCCGTTCTTTCATGGACGAAAGTCCAAACCCAAACTCCACGTCGCCGTCTACGCCTTTGCCGTTGTCCGAAAGCAAGAAACGAATTTTTTCTCCTTCCTTTTTCAGTTCAAACCAAAACGCGGTAGCGTTACCGTGACGCAATCCGTTGGAAATACCCTCTTTAAGGGTATTGCAAAGAAACCGATATTTGGTGGGCGATACGGTAATTTCTTCTATATCCCAACGAACGGTTATCCCCGTTCCGTCCGTACTTTCGTGAATGATACCTAAAAGCGCCGAATACAGGGTGGCGTTTTCGTGTATTCCCGAAAGCAAATGCACGCTGTCGCGAAGTTCTTCCAACGCGTGCTTGGCTTGCAAATTCGCCGATACGATTTTCTTTTTCGCCTCTTCGGGGTTCGTATCTATAATCAACTTCGCCGATTCCGTTTGCATAATAACGGTCGTAATAGAATGACCCGCCGTATCGTGAATTTCCTTGGCGATTCGTTGCCGTTCTTCCAAAGCGGTAACTTCCGCTACGACCTCGTACGCCTCCTCCAATTCCTTTTTACTTTTATCCAGCTCCGCCAAAGTCTTTTCCAAACGCAAATATTGCCGATAAAACCCAAGCGCCACTTGCACGACGAGGAAATGAATAATCATCAAACTTACGGTACTAAGCGATTGACGAATGGTGGCAAACACCTCCACTCGTACGTCCAAAACGTAATACGCTCGTAAAATATCCGCCGCGATATATACGGCTATGCCTACGCATAACATCGCTACCGAAGTCTTATAGCCTTTGCTGTCAATATAAAATTCGGTAAGAATTAAAGCGAAAATAACGACGGGATAAACGCTCGCCGTGTTCGCGGTAGCTACGACGTTTTCCGGTGGTTGCACCGTCAAAAACATAAAACAACACGCCGCGAGCGCGTCGAAGGTATAAAAGAAAATTCTGCCTTTAATCCGCCCAACGACGAAAAGTTTCAACGCCTGCGATATCGTGAGCGTAATTTCCACGAGCAATAACGCAAACAGCACTTTTCCGTCGCCCCCGTGCAGGGCGTATTCGTCAATGTGTTGTAATAAAATAAAAATTTCAACGAGAACCAAAAGAATAAAGGTCAACCATCTCCAAAACGCGCTAAACTGTCGCTCGTTACGGAAATCGTACTTCGTCGTTACACGCGAAAGCACGGCGCGAAAACCTTTTTCCTCGCTCCGTTTGTCCGTATTGCGTTCTACCGTGTTCTTCTTCATCGTTGTTCGTGTTTACTCGACGATTTGTTCCGCTATTTTACAAAGCGCACCGCTTTGATAAAAACTATAAATGCCGTCGGGGGAATATATGAGATGGTCGGCAAGCATCACGCCCGCAGTATAACAAATACGCTGACAAATTTCCGTTACTTGAAAATCCGCTTGAGAAGGGTCTGCCGTTGCGTGCGGATGCGTATGCACTAAAATGATTGCGTACGGCATTTCGGTAACGATTGCCTCTTGTAAATCCGACCCCAAACTTTCTGCGTAATGCTCTTCGCCTACGCTAAGCCGTTTGCGGTAAAAAATATACCCGTCTTCCGTTAAAAAATACACGTCCGCCACTTCTTCCGCTTCGTTTGCGTATTCCATTTTCAAGAAGGAATAGAAAGTACCGTGTTCGTACGCCGTAGGGAAGGTACATTCCTCCACTTCGTAAAGCGTTTCGACGAGTCCGCCTACCGAACGCAAGAACTGCGCCGTTTTCTTGCCTACGCCCTCGATTTTCATTAAACTTTCCACGGACGCGTTAAATACGCCGTGCGGAGAACCGAAAGCGTATAACAAACGGTGCGCTATGGGATTGGTGTCGCGACGGGGTTCTATGGCAAAGAGCAACGCCTCTAAGTATTCGTGCGGTTGCAAGACGTCCGCGTCTATTTTTCCCAACAGTCTTTGTCTATGCCCTTCGTGAAGTCTACTTGCGGGTATCACTATTTTATCCTTTTGTGGCATACGAAAAACCTCGTCTTATATTTTTTTCTATTGTAACACACTTTCGTCAAAAAGTCAAAGTTTTATATGGTTTTATAATTTTTATCTCGCAAAAAAATATTTTTTCCTCCTTTGCGCTTATTTTCCTTTACCGAAACGCAAAAAAAGTGTATAATGATTGTATAATAATAGTAAAATCACTTATGGAAAGAGGAATTTATTATGCAATCAAAAATGAATAAATATTTCGACCAAATCGTAAAATCCACTTGTGACGTTTTAAAATTCGATAGCTCGTTAAAACCCGCAGAGGGCGAAAACGGCGAATTTCCCTTCGGTAAAGAAACGGCGGACTGCTTGCATTTCTTTTTATCGCTCGCCGAAAGTTTCGGTTTTGAAACGAAAAACTACGATAATTATATCGGAGAAGTCGTGTTCGGCGAAGGCGAACCTTTTGCTATTTTAGCGCATTTGGACGTCGTTCCCGCAGGTAGCGGTTGGAAATATCCGCCCTTTGGTGGTGTTATCAACGACGACGTGTCGGACGGTGGCGTAACGGGTAAGAAAATTTGGGGTCGCGGAGCAATGGACGATAAAGGCCCTGCCATCGTTTGCTTGTACGCGCTCAAAGCGTTAAAAGACGAAGGCTTTACCCCCAAACGCACGATTAAGCTTATCGTAGGCTGTAACGAAGAGTCGGGTTGGAAATGCATCGAACATTATAACAAAGTCGCGCAAATGCCCGACGAAGGTTTTACGCCCGATGCCAATTTCCCCGTAATTTACGCAGAAAAAGGTATCGCGCATTTGGCAATTTCTTTCCCGATAGAAAACGCGCCCTTTACCGCGCTTAACGGCGGTGAACGCGCAAATATGGTCTGCGACTTTGCCTCGGCAATTTTAACGAGAAAGGCGGGCGCTAAACTCGTAGGATACGAAAATCCCGTTGACGGTACTACCCTTTCTTACGATAACACGACGAATATTTTGCGCGCGCGCGGAAAATCGGCGCACGGGTCTACGCCCGATAAAGGCGCGAACGCTTTTGAGGCTATCTTGCATTTCTTCGCGCAACAAAACGAAAGCTGTAAATACGCTTACGAAGTGTTGTTTGAGGATAGTTTAGGATTAAAGATTTTTGAGGACGAAACGGGTATTTTAACCGCGTCGCCCAACGTAGTAAGCTATAAAAACGGAGTTTTGACCGTCGTAACGGATATCCGTTTCCCCGCGACCTTCGCGCTTGCGTCCGTGACGGATAGATTTGACGAGGCAGGCGTGGCGTACGAAGTCAAACAGTACCAAGCCCCGCTTTATAACGATAAAGAGGGCGAACTTATCTCCACCCTTTCGCGCGTGTATAATAAAGCAACGGGCAGTAACGAATCCCCCGTGGCAATCGGTGGCGGTACGTACGCTCGAGCGCTCAAATGCGGATGCGGATTTGGACCTGAAACGGAAGGCGAAGAGGCAACGATTCATCAAGCGAACGAATATATTACCTTTGATAAAATCGCGCTCCTTAGTGAAATTTATTACGAAGCAATCAAAGAAATAGCCAAACCGAAGTACGTACATTTAGGTTGGGCGCGTCCCATAAAATAACTCAAATAACCTTTCAGCCTCCGAGGAACTCCTCGGAGGCTGTTTTTGGTTTTTTAGAAAATTAGATTATTTTTTCGTAACCGTTCTGCCGTCGTAACAATACAATGCGCCGTCACCGTTACCGCTATGGACGGGATAATCCGTCGTATACGTTACCGCCGTTTGAACAAACCATAATTTACCGCTTATCACCGTCATCGCTTCCGCTACTTTATCAGAAATTTTCGTAGTAGAAGAATTTGCCGTATCGTATACGTATACCCCTACCGTTTTGGAAGTAGAAGAATAATACAATTTCGTACCGCTTACGTATAAATCGTTTACTTTTACAGAAGAAATAACCGTCTTAACGTCACTACCGTCCAACGAACAACTCTTAATCGCGTTTGCGCCGTCGTCGTAGAAATAGAGTTTTTGTCCGATAAGTACCGTTTCAAAGGCTTTCACGCCCAAATCCACTCCAGCAGACGCTCCTATCGTATATTTGTATAACTTTTGATGTCCAATTGCGGGATTCATAACGAAATAGAAGGTATTGCCCGATTTCGTCATTCCCGTCAAACTGATATTCTTGTCGCTATAAATAACGGTAGGTTCTTTGGCTAAATTGCTTTCGCTCATTTTCATAATCTTATTTTTCGTAGCAAGGTCTACTTTAATATAATAAATATCATCGCCCTCAAAAATAAGATTTTCGCATCTATCGGAATTTACTTTTATCGTTTCTTTGGTCTTCATATCCATACGGTACAAAGCGTAATTGGTCAAAATACAAGTGGAATAATACATATAATCACCGTGAAACCAAAAGCCTGCTACGTCCTCGGATAAAACCTTTACTCTCATTCCCGTTTGCGGATTATATTTATAAAGACAAGCGCCGTTAAGCATACCGTCAAGTGGATTGGTATAATAAACTTCTCCGTTGTATTCCGCAACACGCGTATCACCCATAAGCGTTATTTCTTCAACGGGAGGCACGAAAGAAGCCATTAAATCCGTCTCCACTCCTGTTTTAGGGTTATAACGATATAAGTGTTTATCGTTAAGTTTATAATAATATAAATACGTACCGTCGCTCGTAAGCGAAGAATACCCGTTATTCTTTTCGGAAATTACTTTCATCCCCGGTAAAGAACCGCTTGCCGACGTAGAAATTTTATAAATACCGTCGCCAAAAACCGTACTCGTTAAAAGGTCGTTGTTCACGTAGTAAATATCGTTACCGACTTTGGTCAAATACTTACCCGAGTCGGTCGTCATTTTCGTCTTGGTATTAGTAGCCGTATCGTACTTATAAATTGCGCTACCCTTCGCCGTAGAATCAAAATATAACGTTCCGTTTGCCGATATTATGTATTCCACCTTTTCTTGGTGTATACAAGTTGCCGTACCGCCGTTAAGCGAAATTTTATACAAGTATTTGTTTTGTGAAAGATTGGAATAATATAAATAATTTCCCTCGATACAAAGATAAGACGCTTTATCCGTCGTAAGACGGGTAGGCTCTTCTTGATTGCCGTCTAATTTATATTTATAAATACCGTTTTCATCTTTGTTGATGAGCGCGTTATTTACAGCATAATAAATATACGTACCGTCCGAAGTCAAATATTCACCCGCTAAAGAGCATACGATAGACCGTATCCCCGAACTTGAAATTTTCTTAACCGTTTTCGTGAAAAGACTTGTACTTTGATAATATAAATCCGTACCGACGGTGAAAAAGTTTTCTGCTTGGTCGTTGCATACTTTGGTTACCGTACTTCCGTTCGTTTTATACAATTTTTGGTCGTCCAAATCGTTTTGGAAGTAAACCGTACCGTTATGATTTGCCACGTAAAGCATTTTTTCAGGTGAAACGATTGTAAGAATAGCCGTATACGTTTTCGTCGCATAATTTCCCCCGGAAATCGTTGCTACCACCGTATAAATGCCCACTTCAGAAACGCCGTCCACAGATTGCCCGTTATACGTATAACTTACAACGCACCCTGCGGGCAAGTCGCCTACGATTTGAAGGGAATGTTTTTGCGTATCGTATTCCACTATACTCGAAGTAAAGGTGATTTGCTCCGAAATTTCAGCGCGCCGTATTGCCCAATTACAATCTGCAAGCGTAGGCGCGTTATAATTGACTTCGTCGTAATTAAAAGAAACGCTTGCCGTATACTCTCCCACATTCGTTTTCTTATTATTCGTATATTCTTTTACCGTTACACCCGTCGGCAAGCCCGTTACCGTTACACTTTTTTCCGTATTATCGTAGATATACGCTTGCGTGTAATCCCACTTCGCTCTACTCATATCGTAATTGATTTTATTGATTTTAAGCACAGCGTTAAGCGTTTTCGTTTTATATCCGTTCCCCGAAAGCGTAGCCGTTGCGTTATAAACACCTGCGTTCGTCCCTGTATTATTCGTATACGAAACACTTACCCCCGACGGAACTCCAACGACTTCCACTTTCTTTTCCGTGCCGTCGTAGTCGTATTCCACATCCGCAAACGTAACCCCCGTAATTTCAATGCTCTCCTCTTGTTCAGGCGGAGTGACAGACGGATTAGAACTACTTGACGAATCACTCGTTTCACCGTTACCACCCGAATTAGAACTACTCGACGAATCACTCGTTTCACCGTCGCCTTCCAACGGAGCGCTCGACGAGCTATAATTACTCGACGAATTAGCCGTTTGTTCCTCTCCGCAAGCTATCGCCATTCCAAGCGTAAAACTTAACGCCAAAGCACCTAATAAAAGTTTCCAATATTTTTTCATAAACGCCTCCTACTACGTTTTTATTTAGTCAACCAAATCCCCTGCGTTTACGCGCAATAACGCAGGCACGAAAGTGAACGGAGCGGATATCAATGCGATTAACGCGCTCGCAATTGTCGTAATTGCCAATACGAGGAAACGCAAAATCGCAAAGAATATTTTCATTGCAATTAAGAATTTAAATCCGTCCCAATCAAAAGTAAAAATAATCCCCGGCGTACCAATCACTTTACCGCCAAAAAACGTACAATCGAATACCCAGCCGTCCCAAAACAGTTGCGCTATGTACGCGTATACGAATACCGCGCCTAAAAACGCTAAGCCTATCGACGCGTACTCTTTATTATTCACAGCGGAAATTATAGACGCAATCAGCAAAAAACCCGTAATAATCCCGCTCCAAATAAGTCCGCGGTTTCTTCCGCGCTTTATATCTTTCGCGCGTTTTACCTGTTTTTGTTTCTTTACCGCCTCTTCCTTTTTTACCGCGTCGGCGTATTGTTTTTCCAAACGCGCTTTACGCTCCGAGAGTACCGCGTGACAATCCTTACACATAAGTGGCGTAACGTTTTTCGCCTCCTCGCCTTCGTATATCACTTTACCGCATTCTTTACAAACGCCGACCATAACGCGCGCGTTTTTCGCGTCCGTCGAAGGCGTCGAAAGCACCGCCGTTTCACCGCCCTTTTCAAAATAAGTAATCGGTACGTTAAAAAACTGCGCTACTTTGCAAAGCGTTTCAAAATCCGGACAGGATTCGTCACGCTCCCATTTAGACACCGCTTGATACGATATATTCAAGTACGCACCTAAGTCCGCCTGCGTTACACCACGCGTTTTCCGAAGCGCCAAAATTTTAGCGCCGATTGTTTGATTGTTCTCCATAAATTCGTCCTCCGAAATATTTTTATTGTAAAACTATTATACAACAAATCGTTGAATTTCGGTAGCATTTTTACTAAACCGTTCGTTGAAAATGCTTTATTTTTAGTTGAATTTTACCTCTTTAACCATATTATACCATTTTTTTATTACTTTGACAAGTATTTGTGTGTTTATTGACACATAATTTCTCAACTGTTAGATGATATAATAGTAATAGAGAGGAAAAAAAGAGTATGACTGTGGGGCAAGCAATTGCAAAGCGAATAGACGAATACATTTACGCGCGAGGGATAACTTTGTATAAGTTAGCCAAAGACGCGGGGTTACCGATTGCGACTTTGCAAAACTTATACCGCGGACACACGAAAAGCCCCACGCTCGCCGTAGTCTATAAAATTTGTAACGGATTACAAATAAGCATATTTGAATTTTTAAACAGCGAATTATTTTCGGAAAGCGTATTAGAATTAGATTAACGACTATCCCCGCGTGAAAACGCGGGGATAGTTCCTATACGGGCAAGTTAGTTACCACTTTCCGTCAGCCCGAGCTGTAGCCGTGCCACGCCACTATCGTGTAATTTTACCATACAAAAAACTCCCCGTACTTAGTGCGTCAGTAATAGGGATTATTACTGACGCACTAGTTATATTTGCCTATCGGCAAGTTATATTGCTTTCGCAGTTATATTTTGCTACGCAAAGTTATATTTACCCACAGGGTAAGTTATGGCAAATATAATATAACTTTGACTGTAAGTCAAAATATAACTTTTAGACTTGCTCTAAAAATATAACTGTTTGCTATGCAAAC
>SVIX01000016.1 GCA_015069285.1 Clostridiales bacterium
GGTGTGGATATTACACTTACCGTAACCCCTTGCTGGTGCTATGGTAGTGAAACGATGGATATGGACCCCATGACGATTAAGGCGGTTTGGGGCTTTAACGGTACGGAGCGCCCCGGCGCGGTGTATCTGGCTGCGGTACTTGCTGGTCACGCACAAAAAGGACTTCCTGCGTTTGGTATCTACGGTCACGACGTACAGGATTTAGATGATACTTCTATCCCCGAAGACGTTGCGGAAAAGATTTTGCGTTTTGCCCGTTGCGCGGTAGCGGTAGCGACCATGCGCGGTAAATCGTATTTGCAAATCGGTTCTATCTGTATGGGTATCGCAGGTTCTATCGTCAATGTCGAGCTGTTCGAAGAATACCTCGGTATGCGTGTAGAAAGCGTAGACGAAGTAGAAATTATCCGTCGAATGACCGAGGGAATTTATGACCAAAAAGAATACGAAAAAGCACTCGCTTGGGTAAAAGCGAAGTGCAATCCCGATTTTGATAAAAACCCGACCGAATTGCAACGCACGAAAGAGCAAAAGGAAAAGGATTGGGAATTCACGGCGAAAATGGCGTGCATTATCAAAGACCTTATGAACGGCAATCCCAATCTTCCTGAAGGTTGTGAAGAAGAAATGGTTGGTCATAACGCAATCGCGGCAGGCTTCCAAGGACAAAGACAATGGACGGACTTCTATCCCAACTGCGACTTCCCTGAAAGTATACTTAACTCTACCTTTGACTGGAACGGCGCAAGAGAGCCGTATATCCTCGCAACGGAGAACGATGCCTTAAACGGCGTTTCTATGTTGTTTATGAAATTACTTACAGGTAGAGCGCAAATCTTTGCGGACGTAAGAACGTATTGGTCGGGTGACGCGATTAAGCGTGTAACGGGCTACGAAATCGAGGGGAAAGCAAAGGAAGCGGACGGCTTTATCCACCTTATCAACTCGGGCGCGGCTTGCGTAGACGCTTGCGGTGAAGTTAAGGACGAAAACGGCAACGCGGTAATGAAGAAATGGTGGGAGATGACGGACAAGGATATTGACGCGTGTATGAAAGCGACGACTTGGCCGTATGCCGACCTTGGTTACTTCCGTGGCGGTGGCTATTCTTCCCGTTTCGTAACGCGTGCGGAAATGCCTTGTACGATGATTAGATTAAATATGGTAAAAGGCTTAGGTCCTGTAATGCAAATTGCCGAGGGTTGGACGGTATCTGTACCCGACGAAGTAACGGATAAGCTTTGGAAGAGAACGGACTACACGTGGCCTTGCACTTGGTTCGCTCCTCGTTGTACGGGCAAGGGCGCGTTCAAGACGGCATACGACGTTATGAATAACTGGGGCGCAAACCACGGCGCGATTTCCTACGGACATATCGGTGCAGACCTTATTACGATGTGTTCAATGCTTAGAATCCCCGTATGTATGCATAACGTAGACGAAGATAAGATTTACCGTCCAGCAAGCTGGAATGCGTTTGGTATGGACAAAGAAGGGCAAGATTACAGAGCCTGCCAAGCGTACGGACCTATGTATAAAAATATTAAATAAGTAAAAAATAAGCATGCGGAACTATTTTATTGTAAAGGTAGTTTCGCGTGTTAATTTTCACAAAAAAGGGTTTAAAAAGTGGTAACTAAATGGTAATTTGCTTTTTTGGAAGGCTGTAACGGTTTAAAAAATTTAAGGAACCTAATTGTTAAATTGTACAATTAAAGAATAAAAAAAGTGAAGCGTAGATGAAGCGTGAAAGTTTTATCGATTGCACAAACCCTTATAAATAAAGGGTTCTAGCGATTAAAAAAATTCAAGGAAACTGGCTGTTAATCCGTGTGTCGTCAGTTCGAGCCTGACAGGGGCAGCCACTAGTATGGGTCTATAAGTATTTTGCTTATAGACCTATATTTTTTTATTTTTACGCTAAAATAGGCGTTTTATAGTAAAAATTAAGACCTATAAGAGCATTTTTACGCTTTTGTAGGTCTTTTTTAATGTATTTTTTAGAAAAATCTCACGATAGATTTTGTCCCATACACTTTAAGTCGTTGTATGCTAAAACTCTCCCACACCTGGATTTGAACCTAAAATTTTAAAAATTGGGTCATAAAAGCACTTGATAAAAATGATATAATGTGATATAATGTGATTGTTAATGAACGAGGTGTAAAAATGGAATTTAAGGATAAAGTCTATCAAGCAAGGATGCAACTTGGACTAACTCAAATTGAATTTGCAAAAGTTCTTGGTTTGGGCTTTGCGACAGTTAATAGATGGGAAAACGGCGTTACCCAACCTAATAAACTTAAAGAATACGCCTTTGAACAATTTTGTCTGAAAAACAACGTGCAATTCTCTCAAGAGAAGGAGAATAAATAAAATGAAACTTATTAGTTTATTTAGTGGTTGCGGTGGGCTTGATTTGGGTTTCGAAAGAGCGGGCTTTGAAATTCCTGTTGCTAACGAGTTTGACCCGACCATTTGGGAAACATTTAAGGCAAATCATCCTAAAACAAAACTCATTGAAGGAGATATTCGTAAAATTAAGGAAGAAGATTTTCCCGATGAAATAGACGGAATAATAGGTGGGCCACCTTGTCAATCTTGGTCTGAAGCGGGTTCTTTACGTGGTATAGAAGATTCACGTGGTAAATTATTTTACGAGTATATAAGAATTTTAAAAAGTAAACAACCTAAATTCTTTCTTGCTGAAAATGTAAGCGGAATGTTAGCGAATAGACACTTGGAGGCTGTGAAAAACATTATTGAAACATTTAAGGAATGTGGGTATAATGTTTCAATCACTCTCGTAAACGCTAAAGATTATGGTGTAGCACAAGAAAGAAAAAGAGTCTTCTATATTGGTTTTAGAAGAGATTTAGACATTGATTTTAAGTTCCCTGAAGGCTCTACAAGACACGGAAACAAATTAACGTTAAGAGATATTATTTGGGATTTACAATTTTCAGTTGTACCCGCTGGGGCAAAAAATTATCACAATCCTGAGGCTATAAATAATAATGAATACTTTACGGGTTCTTACTCCACTATATTTATGAGTAGAAATCGCGTAAAAGATTGGGATGAACAGGCTTTTACTGTGCAAGCATCAGGTAGACAATGTCAAATTCATCCACAAGCACCTAAGATGAAGTTTATATCACAAAACAAGCGCGAATTTGTCAAAGGCAAAGAACATTTATATCGCCGTATGTCCATAAGAGAAATTGCAAGAGTTCAAGGTTTTCCTGATTCTTTCAAATTTATATATAAAAATACGGATGATGCATATAAAATGATTGGAAATGCCGTTCCTGTAAACCTTGCTTATGAGGTCGCAGTAGCAATCAAAAACGCTTTAGAAAATGCATAGGAGAAAAATATGAGTGAGCAAAGTAATAATCAAGGTCGCGCATACGAATACATTTGTGTATTAACATTGTGTAAAGAGATACAAAAGGTGCGCCCTGCGATAGTTCAAATAAATAGCGCTTTACGTGCTAATGAAAATGCGTGGAATAGTATTTCTCCGTTTTTACAAAATGTATTAAGCGAAAGCGCTAAAGCAACAACTGCTACCATTTTTGATATGGAGCCTATGCTTTTAGAAAAAGGCGAAGATATGGTAGTTCTTACTTGTCAAACTGATAAAGAAGGCAAAGATGGTGATGTTAGAGATATTGTTATTACAAGAAAAGACGTTAAATGGGAAATTGGCTTAAGTATAAAGCATAATCATTTTGCAGTTAAACACAGTCGTTTAGGGAAATCTTTAGACTTTGGCGCAAAATGGTTTAATGTTCCTTGCTCTCAGGATTATTGGAATGCAATAAAACTTATTTTTGATTATTTAAGTGAGCAAAAAATACTCGGCAAAAAATGGAGCGAACTTCCTTCAAAAGATTTGCAGGTATATGTACCTCTTTTGCAAGCCTTTATTAATGAAATTCAAAAAAGTAATAGCATGGATTCTACTGTTCCTCGAAAAATGGTAGAATACTTGCTCGGAGAATTTGATTTTTATAAAGTAATAAGTATTGATAGTAAGAGAATAACTCGAATTCAAACTTATAACTTGCACGGCAAACTTAATCGACCGAGCCGTACAAATAAGCCTAAAATTCAAGTTCCAATTGCCTCGTTGCCTACTCGTATTGTTAGTTTTGATTTTAAGCCTAATAGCACGAATACGGTTGAATTGTATATGGATGGTGGTTGGCAATTTAATTTCCGTATACATAACGCCTCTACAAAAGTAGAAACAAGTTTGAAATTTGACGTACAGATTGTAGGAATGCCTGCAACAATAATTTCGATAAATTGTTCTTGGAAATAATTGTAACTTAAGTTAAAAAATTGTAAAAGGAGTAAAAATGTTAAATCCATTATCTGACCAGGCATTATCTAAAATATTTAAGAAATCAACAAGGAATCCTGCGCTTATAGGAACAAATGAAGGCGTTACAGTAGAGTACAAAGAGTCTTTTGGGTGGAAAAGTGTAAGTGATTATTTAAAAACGATGGCTTCTTTTGCAAACAGGGAAGGAGGCTATCTTATTTTTGGGATAAAGGATAAGCCCCATTTATTAATTGGACTTCAAACAAAAGCATTGACTGATTTTGAAAATATTGACAATCAACTTTGGAGCACTCATTTACGCGAGTGTTTTTCTCCAGAAATTGTTTGGGAAAAGAGGGTCTATATTTTTGAGGGGAATACTTACGGAATAATATATACTTATTCAGCAAAAGCAAAACCAATTATTTGCAAAAAAGATATTTCGGAATTGCGAAGGAGCGCTATATATTATCGATACAATTCTCAAAATTCAGAAATAGATTATCCTGAATTGTATGCAATTATTGAAGAAGAAAAAAACAAAATTAACGAACAATGGATGAGCTTGATAAGACAAATAGGAGATTCCGGTGTAGCCAAAACGGCGCTTTTAGATCTTAAGAGTGGAAAATTAATAGGGAAAAACACTACTCTATATATAGATGAAAATCTTTTAGATGAAATTGATTTTGTACAAGAAGGGTCGTTTGTGGAAACCGGTGGTAACCCTGCACTTAAACTTGTTGGAGAAGTCCAGACCATTGTAGGTGCTCAAAAAGTTGTAGTTGAAAAAAATTTTGTTAAAGCTATAAATGCAGATGAAATAATTGTTGCGTTTATAACGCACGAAAAAGTTAACAATCCAATGGAATATATAAAACAGATTTGCTATCAATCTACAGGTAATTTGCCAGTATATTATTTTATGACCATCGCAAATAAATCAATTGAAGAATCTAAAACATTTTTAGATAATGTGCCAACAAATTCCGCAGCAAAAGATTTGTTAAAAAGACGAATTATAAATTCTGAAAGCAAATATTTAAAATTATCAGATACGGAGACAATTGCAACAAGAAAAAAGAAAGAGTATAGGCAATCTTTTTTAGAAGAAGTGGTAATAATACCGAAAGAAGAAAATAACCTTAAATATTGTCTTTTGTCCTTAAGAAGCATTGAGGCTCCAGAAATTCGTAAACATAAGAATTATATCTTGAATATTCTTTATGAGATTTATACAAATTATTTTAACCAAGCACCATTTTCATCATTAAAAAGTGAATTTAGAAATGCATTATGCTGGGTTGACGAAGCATTATATATGGAATAATTTATGGGGACTTAAAAAACAGATATAGTCCCACACACATACCCTAAAAACGAGATTTAGTCCCACACATACACACACAGGGTCAAATTTGTCTAGGACAGTTTGACCTTGTTTTTTTGCATTTTTAGGGCTTTTTAAGCCCTTTTTTGATTATTTTGATAAATTTTTGATAATGCGAAATCAAAAACAGCGTAATTAGGTTGTCTAAATTCCTAAAAACGCCGTTTGACTTTTTTAATAACTAACCTTAATAAAGTGCAACATTTTACACTCCCACGCCTGGATTTGAACTATAATATAATAAATACTTGACTTTTTATTTAATATATGATATCATAGCATTATAATATTATGATATCATTACAAAACGGAGATTATGATATGAACAAAACAAAAACGCCAACGGTTGATAAGGTTACGTTTCCGTTACGTTTACCACCAAAAATGTATAAACAGATTAGGGAAAAGGTAAACGAAATCAAGGAAAACGAAAATTACGCTTATAGTATAAACGACTTTTTAACGGAAATTATTGAAAAAGGATTAAAGGAGAAATAAATATGAGCAATAAGGTTAAAAAAGAAAATTTTAATAGCGTAAACGAAAACGTGCAAGCCCCTGCAAAATTATTCCCTTCCGTTGTAAAGGACGGCGAGGTGGATTTTGATGCGTTAAAAGAAGAATTTGGCGACGAAACGGTAAGACAGTCGTTGGCGTACTTGAAAGAGGCAATCAAATAATGTTGCCGAATATACAACGGGTAAAAATGCCCGAAAATATTTTCCCTACGAAATGGCAGACCGTAATTTTCCGTAATTACGGTCTTGTTTCCTTACAAAATATCGCAACGGTTTTGGGTTGTGATACGAAGGTGGTGGAAAGGGAAGCCTTACGGCTTGGCTTGCCAAAAACCGAGTGCGACGGCGTATGGGAAAAGAAAGGGTATATCACCATTATCCGTAATAATTGGTTTTTGTTGCCGTATTCTCAGCTTTTAAAGCTTTTGAATATCACGGAAGAAAAACTGGATTATATTTTATTAAACGACGATTTCTTGGGGGTAAAGCTTGGCAACTTTAAGCCCGAATGTGACGAGGTTGTTTACGCACCCTTGACAAAGGAACAAGAGGCGAAAACCAAGCTCATCGCGGACATGGTATACCCGTATCAAGTTAAGAAGGGCGAAAATTTCGCGAAACCGTTCGATTTTTTCAAGACGCAATTTACCAAAGGCGAAATCAAAAACGCCAAGGGCACGCGGATTGTCCACGGGTATTTATCCCCTTGTGGAGATGCCTTTGCGGAAGATAGTGAAAAGTATATGCCCGACGGGTTGTTGAGTGAATATGCCCGCCAAGGCGTCAATGGGGTGTGGTTGCACGGTTTGCTTTCTGTGCTTTCGCCGTACCCCTTTGATGAAAAGGCTTCGGCGGGGTATAAAGAACGTCGCGCGGAGATGAAAAAACTGATTGCAAGGCTGAAAAAATACGGGTTAAAGCTGTATTTATATCTCAACGAACCGCGCGCTTTGCCGATAGAAAAATTCGGTAAATACACCTCGCTTATGGGAAGAAAAGAAAACGGATACGCGGCTTTGTGTTTTGAGCATAAGGAAACGCGAGAATATTTATATAATGCCGTCAAAGATTTGTTGACGGACGTTACCGATTTAGGCGGTATTATGACGATTACCATGAGTGAAAATTTCACCCATTGTCATTACGTTCCCAACAATAATTGTCCCATTTGTAAGGACAAACCGCCGCAAAACACG
Source organism: Clostridiales bacterium (assembly GCA_015069285.1). GTDB lineage: Bacteria > Bacillota > Clostridia > Christensenellales > Borkfalkiaceae > Scatosoma. The sequence continues at coordinate 7,441 of SVIX01000016.1, forward strand.
ACGGCGGCTGTTAACAACGTAATCCAAAAAGCGATAAAAGACAGCGGCAGCAACGCGGAATTGATAGCAAATCTTTGGGGCTGGTCGGGCTTTATGGGCTGGACGGAAGACCAAACCCTCGACGGCGTGGAAAAATTGGATAAAGAGGTGTCCGTTTTGTGCGTCAGCGAGTATGATTTACCTATTGAAAAAGGGGGCGTGAAAAGTCGTATTATCGACTATTCGATTTCTAATCCAGGACCTAGTGAAATAACAAAAAAAACCTTGCAAAAAGCATCGAAGTTAGGGCATAGGGTCTATGCGAAAATCCAAGTAAATAACAGCTGGGAATGTTCCGCCGTTCCGTATTTACCTGTGTTCGATTTGATTTACGAGCATTTACAAAACCTCACAAAAATTGGCGTAAAAGATTATATGTTGACTTGGACGTTAGGCGGTTATCCTTCGCCGATGCTTGGAATGGTAGCGGAATACGTTCAAGATGAAAACAATTTTTCGCTGGATAGCTGGTATGAAAAAACTTATGGTCAATATCATAAAACGGTAAAAAAAGCGGTAAAATATTTTTGCGATGCATTCAAAGAATATCCTTTCAGTATCGATGCCTTATATTTTTCTCCAAATACGTTGGGTTGTGCGAATTTTTGGTCTTTAGAAGCGGAAGAGAAGACCTCTTTTATGGTGTGCTATACGTTTGACGATTACGAGACGTGGACGAAACCTTACCCCATTGAAATATATCTTTCTCAATATGAAGAATTGCTTAAAAAATGGGAAATGGGATACAAGATATTGGACGAAAATATAGAGGAAAATGATTTTGAGTTGAAGCAGTTCGCGAAAGTGGCATATACGCATTTCAAATCCAATTATTTGCAAACCAAGTTCTCGTACTTAAAACGTGAGAAACAACAGCAAGTAGAAGAGCTGAAACAGCTTTTAGAGAAAGAGAAAGCAAATACGAAGCAATTGTTGGAATTAGTTTATCAAAACGCCTATATTGGGTTTGAGGCTTCAAATCATTATTTCTACACGGATAGAAGTTTATTAGAAAAACTTCTGGTTATCAAGCAATTAGAAGAAATTCTTTCATTGATGCAGTAGGATATGGTTCCTTATTTCAACGCGTACATGGGTGGGGTGTTTGGCTGTATTCGTCTCTTTTTATGGCGCAATTAAGAGATACGCAACGAAATAACGAATAGAAATGAAAGACCCTCTAAGCAGTTTTCAACTGCTTAGAGGGTTTATTTGCGTTTTCGCTAAAAAAGGGGGCTTTCTCACGAATCAGAGGAGATGCTTTGACGGTATTGCTTAGGGGAGATGCCGTAATGTTTTTTGAAAATTTTGCAAAAATAGGACGGGCTGTCGTAATGCAATTTTTCGGAAATTTCCGTGATAGGCATAAAGGTGTTTTTCAGTAATTTTTTCGCCTCCGTCAGCTTTAAGGAAATGTAGTATTGCATAATCGAACAATGCACGTTGGCTTTGAATAATCCAGACAAATAGGTTTTTCCGTAGCGCAACTGTTGAGAAATTTCGTCCAAGGTTACGTTGTCGTAAACGGCGTCTTGCAAAAGCGCGATAATATCCTTTACCGTTTGATTTTCGACGTCTTCCTTTTTTAAGTAAATCTTTTGCTTTTTCTTCGTTTCGTCTTCATACCGCAAAATAGAAATTAACAAAATTTCCAAATACGAATGAATTAATTGTTGCCCGCCGAAGGTGTAATTTTCGATAAGTTCTAACCGCTTTTTTTCCATATTAAATTGGAAAGTATGGGTAACTTCGTCCAAAATGTTAGACAAAATTTTCTTATTTTCAGCGGTCAGCTTAAATTTCGCGTCCTTAAAAAAGGACATGGACGGCGAAAAACAGTCGAAAGTAATCAAAAAATAAGTAGAATTAGAGTTCTTGGTTATAGAAACGGCGTGGGAAAGATTGGGCGGAAACAAAATAAGCTCCCCCTCGTTTAACTCTACGTCGTGTCCGTCTAAATTGAGTTGAATTTTGCCCGTATCTGCGTAAAACAATTCCCAAAAATTGTGTCGTTCGGCGGCGAAACAATAATCCTCGGTTACGTGTTTGTAATCTGCCGTCAAAATTTTTGAGATATTTATGGTGTTTTCAAGCCGATAACGGAAAGTAACGCCTGCTATCATATTATTAGTGTAACATTTTTTTTCGTGATTGTCAAAGGAATTTTATGTATTTTTTTTTGGAAAAATACGACAAAACTTGCCGTTCGCGAAAGAAAGTTTTATTTTTTTGTATTTTTCCAACCATTTTTTTTTTTTTTGAATATAATTGCGAAAGAAAATTACATTTTTCCTTAAATTTCCTAATTTTTTGAATGGATTTTTCGCAAAAATGCGTTGTCAAATTGCAACGCGAAATAAATAAATATATATGTAGGAAAAACAGCGGTTACAACACTTTAGTCCCCAAAATGCTCGATAAACGGCGAATTGTGAAAGAATATACAATAGAAGCATAAGATTATACCTTGATTTTTCAAATATTCGTGATAAAATAATTAAAGTGAAATTTTTATACAGGAGGATTTTATGCGAAAAGGTTGGATTTTGACGTTGTTAATTGCCGTCAGCGTGCTGGGCGGATTCGTAGCGTGTAAAGACGACGGGTCTTCGTCTACGGACGACGATAAAATTAATGTTGAAGAACTGCATTGGGGGAATCCCGTGGAGGAGTTGAACGTTTCGGTAGAACAAGCGAAGACGTTGGATTTCTCGCAGTATTACACAATGACGGTAAAAGGCGAGCCACAAGAGGTGACGATGGACGCGTCTAATTTCGTATCACCTGTCGCAGGACAGAGCTACGTGGTAAAATACGCGTACGGCGAAAAGACGGCGGAAATGACGGTGAAGGTCTACGGTGAGCCGAAGTTGGAGCTTGTGGAAGAGAGCTTGGCGACTTTGAACCTTACTTGGGAAAACCGTAAACAACTGTATACGGGTCTTGTAGCAAAAGACAGCTTTGGCGAAGATTTAAGCGTAATGACGAGCTTAACGCACGAAACGGAAGGCTATCAAAAAGGTTACGGCACGTTTATGGCGACGCACACCGTTACGGACAAAGTGGGCAACAAACAAACGCTCACGCGCACGGTAGTTATCGAACAAAAGGGCATTAAAGCTATCGCCGACAAAGCGACGGACCTTGCTCACCCCGAATGTTTGATAGACGACGTTGCGGATATGAGCGTACTTACCGCGACGCTTGACGGCGAAACGTTAGACGAGGACGATTGGGTAATCGGCAACGATTATTTCATGCTCACGGCAAAAGTGATAGCTACGGCGGGCGTAGGCGAACATACGGTATCGTTGGAATTTGACGGCGCGGAAACGAGCTTTAAGCTCACCGTAACGGATAACCAAGCGCCCAAATACTACGTAAACCAAAGCGCGCTTGACAAAACGATTTTCGTGGGCGAGGACTTTACCTTACCCGAGGCGGAAAAGGACAGATATTCCTATCAGGATATCGAGGTATCGTACAAGTTTAACAACAGCGGTATCTTTAATCCCATCGTCAAACCCCAAAAAGGCGAAAACAAATACGAAGTGATTTACACGCGCGACGATGAAGTGCTGGAAACGCAAACGTACACCTTCGTAGCCGTATCGAGAGCGCAAGCGGAAGTGGACGCGGCGACGTATGCGGACGGATACGAAATGCAATGGACGGTGTTGACCTTCCCCGGCTTCCAAATGTCAAAGAACCCTGCGTCCGGTGATACGAGCTACTTCTTCTATTGGGGCGCGGACTTAAAAACGGATATGATGAGTGGCTACAGCCTCGTCAGCCGAAGCAATTCCCAATTCTCGTTTGGCGGCGGTATCACGCTTACGACGGAGAACACGGTGGATAATATGAATAAATTTACAGGCGGACAAATCTTCCAAGGAGACGGCAAACCCAATTTATGGGTGCCCTTCCTGTTTACCCCGTTAGGAAACTACAATATAGACGGAGCGATGACGTTGAGACTCCGCGTAGAAAGCGAGGGAGAAACGAGTAAGGTAAGCCTGTACGCCAAGCACAAGCTCGCCGACTATTGGGATATGTTCTTCTCGATAAAGGGCTTGGCTGAAATCAAGGGCGTGACGTACGCAGGCATATCTTACGGTGGTGAACAAGGCTCGAAATATATAGAAGATTTTGAAGTGCGAGCGCTTACGGCAGAACCGAAAACGCGCCAAATAACCACGGCGGCGTTCGTTGCGGACGCAAGCAAGAGAGTGGAAATGAGTTACACGATTAGCAAGCCGAGCAATCCTGCTGAAGGCTTTGTCGGCGGTGGATATAACTACGTGTTCTATAACGAAGAAAAGACGAGCAACGTTGAAAAGACGGGCAGTGGCTGGACTGCCGGTTATATCAACTTATCGGGCGACATGAAAGCGAACGAACGTGATACGGAATACGTGCCGACTTGGTCGGGCGCTACCTGGGCGCCTCAAAACGTTGCAAACGGTAATACGACGGCAAGCGTAACAGGAGTTAGGTATCCTGTACAAAAAGCGTTTGAAAACCCCGTTACGACGTTTAACGCAGAGCCGTTGAAGTCGTACGTGATTGGCGGAAAGGTATCGTTTAAGTGGACGCTTGAAAACGTGACGGACGGAGAGAGAACGACCCTGCGCGTGATTTGCTACTTGCAAAACGCAAGTGGCACGTACGACGAAATTATCCGCATCGAAGGGCTTAGACCTATGAAGGATAATACGTACGTGGGCTTGTTCTATCAAAATATGGGTTGTTACGAAAAATCGTATATCACGAATTTTAGCGTAACGCAATCGTAACGACTGTTCCTCGTCATTACGAGGAGCAAAGCGAAGTAATCCCACGGAAGAAAGAGCGTTATCTTTGCCTCTGTCACTCTGGAGTGAAGGGCTTTAGCCCGTAGCGATAGAGTCTAAAAGATTCTATCGGTCACTTCGTTCCCTCCAGAATGACACTCAACCTGTCATTACGAGCGCAAGCGAAGTAATCCCAACGACGGTGAAACAGGGGATTGCCGTGGCAACAGCGTTGCCTCCAAATAACGAAGAGATTGTCACGGCTACCCCTCGCAACAAACTAAAAAAAGAGCCATGGCTCTTTGCGCTGTTTATACAACCAGCGCAAAAAAACTTAAAAGAAACAATATTAAAAAAAGGAGATATAAAAAAATGATGAAACAGTACGTAGGCTTGCAACTTAGTTTAGTCGAATTCGACGAAGACGTAGTGCGTACGTCACCGGTGGGCACGATGAGTGACGTGGACAAAGAGGGTGGAGCGTTTGTAGATACAAACTTTATGAAACCCTTTGGGAACAGTTAAGGAATATTGAATAAGGAGAAAAAAGGAAAAATGAAAACGACTAAGAAAATTTTAGTAACGGCATCTCTCGGCGCGTTTGCTTTGGCAACGGCGTTCGGCGTACAAGCCCCTAAAACGGTTTCCGCCCAAACGAGCGATTTAGACAACGCAAAAGCTTGGCTCGCGCAAAGCTTTACGATGGAAAAAGGCGCAAGCGCGCGTATCGGTACGGACGGCGACGGGTTGCGTTTCTCGGCAGATTGGTCTATTTCCGAAACTGCGGAAACGGCTTTGAAAGAGGCAGGCGCAAAATACGGTATGATTATCGCGCCCTTGGATTCTATCCCCGAAAACGGCACGATTGACGCGAACAGCGTGTTCGGCGCGAATAGCCCCTACTATTTTGCTCGTGAAGAAGCGGTAGCTGGTAAAACGCTTATATATAATATTGAAGCAACCACGAGCAATATCGATGCAGACGAAGCCCTTGAAATGACGGGCGCAATCATCAACTTAAAAACGCAAAACTTTGTACGTGAATACGTAGGCAGAGCGTACGTGGCTATCCCTACGGCTACCGAAGGCGAATACGAATACTATTTCGCGAACTATTACGGAAACGACGTAGAGAACAATACGCGTTCTATGTACTACGTAGCGCAAGGTTTAATCGAACAAAACGACGCCAACAAAGCGACGCTTCAAACGACTTATATCGACGGCTATGCAAGTATCGCTACGCAATACGCTTTTGCGTATAAGGTAAATCACCACTATAACGATAGCGTAACCACCGAAACGCTTTGGGGCAAGTTGAACGAAACGGTAAACGTTGCCGACGTTCTTGAAGAAAACGCTTCGTTTGGCTACGACGTAGCCGAACAAACGGCAAAGAACGCGAAAACGAGCGGTAGAATATACGCAGGTGGCAGAGTGGCGCTCGACGTATATTACAGCCAAAAAATCGACACGACCAACGTCGTATTTGAAGACGTAGGCCTTGCTAAGGCAAGCACCTTTACGGGCGTGACGGCAACCAACCTTCCCGAAGGCGTAAAAGACGTGACGTATACCTACGATAATAGCGCAACCGTGCCTACGACGGCAGGTAAATACGAGGCAAAAGCAAACTTTAACGTAAGTGGCGAATACGAGTACTTAACGCCCGAAGCGTTGACGGCAAGCGTACGCTTGGTAAGCGACAACGCGACGATTGGCGCGCACGGCGCAAACGGCTTTGAAATTAACTTCACGCTCTCCAACCAAACGGCAACTGCAACCGATTGGAAGGTAAACAACGACGTGTATTGGGCGGCAGGCGATTACGAAGAGGCGTTGAATAACAGCGCGTATGCAGTAAACGGCGTTAGCCATATTCAAAACAAAATATCCCTTATAAAGTATTGCGTTCTTCCGAAGGCGGGCTTTGCGGTTGCGCGATGTTACAAGCGCTTGCGCTTGGCGGAGCGAAAGATTTATTTGAGGCGCGCGATATTTTCGTGAGATATAAAAAAGAATTTTTACCGAACGAATTCAATCGCGTTGCGTATGAAAAACATTACGAAAAATATAAAAAATTATATAAAACAGTAAAGGAGTTTTATTGATATGAAATTTGCATTGTATTTTGGCAACAGAGGCTTTATGCCGGGGGAACTTATCACGGGCGCGAGAAAAGATATGATTAAGGCGGTTACGGACGCCGGGTACGATTATATCGCGATGGACGAAAATCTTACCCGTTACGGCGCAATCGAAACGCGCGACGAAGGCAAACTGTATCACGATTGGCTTAAAAGCCACGAAGGGGAATACGACGGCGTGATTTTATGTATGCCTATTTTCATTGATGAACACGGCGCGATTACCGCTTTGCAGGACGCGGGCGTTCCCGTGCTCATGCAGGCATATCCCGATGAAATTGGTAAAATGGACTTTAAACACCGTCGCGACGCGTTTTGCGGAAAGTTTTCCGTCACCGACGTGTTCTACCAATATAAATTACCTTTTACCGTAATGAAACCGCACGTGGTACACCCTTTAAGCAAAGCGTTTAGACAAAATTTGGACGATTTCGCGGCGATTTGTCGTGTCGTAAAGGGTATGAAACGCTTTAATTTGGGTTGTATCGGCGCAAGAACGACGGCGTTTAAGACCGTTCGTTTCGACGAAGTTACCTTGCAACGCTACGGTATCAACGTGGAAAGTTTTGATTTGTCCGAGCTTGTGTTCAAAGTGCAAAAGAAACAAGACGACGATAAGGCTGTGCTTGCGAAAATTAAGCGTTTGGAAAACTATTCCGATTTTACGAAAGTACCCCAAGCGAATAAACTTATGCTTGCGAAAATTTCCGTCGTTATCGACGAATACATAGAAGAATATCATCTCGACGCAATTACACTCCGTTGTTGGAACGAAATGGAAACGATACTTCGCGTTTGTCCTTGCGTGCTTATTTCCGAGCTTAACGATAGAGGTATCGTGTGCTCGTGCGAAATCGACCTTACGAGCGCCATTACAATGCGCGCAATGCAACTTGCAAGCGGAAAGCCTACTGCTTGTTTGGATTGGAATAATAATTACGGCGAAGATGAAAACAAGGTGATTCTTTTCCATTGCGGTCCTGTGGCGCAAAGCCTTATGGCGGGGAAAGGCACGGTTACCGCACACAAGATGTTCGAAAAGGGCGACCCCGGTAGCGGTTGGGGTACGAACGAAGGCAGAATCGCTCCGATGGATATGACCTTCTCGAACGGGTTTACCGAAGACGGTAAGTTGAAAGTATACGCAAGCGAAGCGAAATTTACGGACGACGAAATTGAAGGCGCGTTCTTCGGCTGTGGTGGCGTTGCGGAAATTCCCAATTTACAAAACAAACTCATTCGTTTGGCGAAAGGCGGATTCAAGCACCATACGACGATTGGCGTTGGGCATATGAAATATATTTTAGAAGAGGCGTTGGGTAATTATTTAGGGTATACGATTATTAATATTGAAGACTAACGAAAAAAACGAGCATCACAAAAATGTGAAGAAATTCGTCGTGGAAGCTTGGAAGCGAGCGTATTAGAATGAAACGACGGTTATTTTAGAAGTAAACGAAGAAAAAAGCCTTGATATTGTAAATCAAGGCTTTTTCTTCGTTGTAAGTTGCTTAAAACGGAATAATCATACACTTAAAAAGTTGGACGGAACTATCCTTCCGGCGTGTAGAGGTTATAAACCAAATCGGCAACTTTTTAAAGAAAGGATAAGCAATAAATTTTTTGCAATGCGCATATATTAGCTTTCATAATGGATAAAGCTTTTCAGGCTTTTGCTTTCAAGCGTTTCTGCCGCCAAAAGCGCCGCGCCAAACGCTGCTTCTTCCTTATGCGCGGGAATATTTAACGACGCACCGTAATCCCTTTCGATGATTTGTTTTAAGACGGGATTCATACGAATTGCGTTCCCCGAACCGACCAAATGCGTGCGCTCGCCCGTGGCAGGCGTTATTGACGCATAGAACTCTTTTAATTCATTACTGATACCTTTCAAAACGGAGAGCGTAAGAGCCTGCGCGTTAAAATTATTTTCGGAAAGCTCACAAATACTTGCACGTAAAGCAGGATTCGTTCTCGTGCCACGAAAAAGGGGATAGGTGGTAGGCAGGGGCGCGTTTAACGCGCTTTCCGCCCAAGTATTCATCGTTTCATAAGTGATTTCTTTTTCAGAAACGGTATTGAAAAAATCTTTCAAAAGTCGGTAGGAATATCCTCCGCACAGCGCGCAACCCAACATTAGATAATGCCCGTTAAAATAGGGGCGAATTTCACAGCCGACGGGCGGGGTGTGGTATTCGCTTGTAATGACGGATATTTGACTTCCCGTACCAATATTCACGATGACCGTATCGGGGGATTGCTCCGCGCCGTATACGCTCGCTTGATTATCGCCAATCGCCGTAAACACGGAAACGCCTTCTGCCGTTTTTCCAAGTTCCGTTACGGTAGCGGATACTTCGGGGAATAACGAAGTAGGTAAGCCGACGCGGGAAATTGCCTGAAAATCCCAACGACGATTTTTTATATCGTAAAGACCTAAAGACGCGGCGTTCGTTTCGTTTAAGAGCGGTTTGGATTTTTTTGCAAGTTTCATCGCGACGTAGTCGCCGATTGTGCAAAAGGAAAGGGCTGTTTTGGGTATTAAACCGTTGATATAATCGTAAAATACGCTCGTGCAACCAAACCCCGTCGCCATTTTATATCCGCTACGCGCAGAAAGAATCTCCGCGTACGTCGCATTTTCAAAGGGAAGATTTCCACGCTCGTCCTGCCACGAGTAGAGCGGGGAAAGGGCTTGCCCGTTGCAATCTACGTATAAAATACCGTGCATTTGCCCTGAAACGCCTACGCTTTTTATTTTAAATTCTTTAATCGTTTCACAATAGATTTCTTTGCAAAGCGAGAATATCTTTTCGGGGTTTTGTGTGCGTTCTCCGTTTGCGTTGCTTTGATGATAGTTGTTTGCTTTTGTAGTAGTATAAACGACGTTTCCGTTTCCGTCTAAAACGACGGCGCAAATAGAAGTCGTGCCGATATCAAGTCCAAGATACATATTAATAGCCTCCGCAAGTTGTAGAAGATAAGTCAAGACGTTTGATGATGTCTTCTTGTACGTCGGGTGAAAGGTCGAGGAAATTTACGAACGTGCCGTGGATACGCATAATATACACACCGCTCGGCGCGTATTTCTTCGGGTTCGCCAGAACTTTTCTTAAAATTTCCGGCGTGGTTACGTTTACGTAGAGATAGAAGGGCGCGTTGTCGTTTTCTGACGAGAAGAATAAAGGTTTCATAATTTTATTTTTAAATTCCAAGCCTTTTTCTTCCAAGGTTTCGCCTTTGAAGTATTTCGGGTCAAGTCCCAAATGAGAAGCGTAACCGCCGTTAAACTCTAAAAAGTCAAGTTTAAACATCGAAAGAATACGGAACCCGAGTCCGTTTTCCGCCGTACCGAATAAGGGGTCGACGCCGTAGCCGAGCATCGTTCTTGCCTTTCTTCCGTCGGGCGTTGCGCCTACCCAATACCCGTAGGTTAAATGGGTAGTAGGGCTACTCCAATCGGGGCGGAACGGATTGCCGAGATAATTTTTCCTTTGTCTTACGGCGATACTGATTTTCTTTGCGATTTTCGCAACCTCGTCGTCTACGATAGCAATATTGTTGCCGTATTTCGGACGAGAAAGTAGGTATTTTTGCAACTCTTCTTCGCCCTCGAAATCCTTTTGCAAAGCGGAAAGTAAGCGTTCGCTATCCTCAGGTCGTTCTTCAAGCAATTTATCAATAGCAATAAATGCGTCGGCGACTACGGAAAGACCGTGTATTAAGCAACCGCTACCGTTATACTTTGTGCCTTGCGATTGAACGTCGCGCGTATCCACGCCCGTTTCTATTCCGCCCATAAAACAGGACAGGAAAGGAACTTTTAAGTGCGACACGGCAACGCTTGCGCCGTTCGCTGCGTTGCACATTCTATCGATATATTCTTCCGCTTTTGCATAAAAGCGTTCGCGGACGGTGGATAAGAGTTCTTTCGCGGTCGTATACGGTTTGCAATCGGTAAGCTTTTCGCCCGTGATAAGCGATTTTCCGTCGTTTAAAACAAGCTCGAGTATCTTGGCAAGGTTGAGCCAACTGTTCGTCGTGTTTCCATTGTCCTTTCCCATAATCAGCGGTTCTTGACAGCCTGCCACCGAATAATCGGGCAGGTCGTTTTTGTCTACGCCGTTGTTTTTGAGAATGGGGAATACCGTGTCGTCGTTGAAAAGGGACGGAGTAAGACAACCCGGCGTGAAGAAGAATCTACCGAGTTCTTCATACATACAATCGGGCGTGTTTTTATGGAGCTTTACCGAAAGAATCGGTTGGGGGAAGTTCATTGCGTAGTAGGCGTCAAGCAGGGCAAAACTCGTAAGATTCGTCAAATCGTTACCGTCGTTGTCTTTGCCACCGATTAAAATATTTTGCGAAATCGCCCAGCTTCGGCTTCCTACGTTAAAAAACAAAAGGAAATGTTTAAAAAGCGCCGCCGATTCTTCACGGGAAAGATTTTCTTTGGCTCTGTAAGGCTCGAAAATTCTATCCGCGTTTCCGACGGAAAACGCGAAGGGATTGGGCGCTTGCTCTAAGCACATAACCGACCATAAAAGCATAAAACTTTGGATGGCTTCAAATAGCGTTTCTGCGCCAAACGCGGGTACTTTTTCAAGCGTGGAAATCAATCGGTTAAGTTCTTGTATACGCTCGCCCGTTGCGGTTTCTTTTTGCGCTTTGGCAAGTTCAATATAACGCCGAGCAAGGATTTTTGCGCCGTTCAAAGAAATAGAGAATGCCTGTAAATTGAGTTTCTTTTTCTCGTCCGTTTCCGATTTTATCTTTTCTTCCATTTCCGCTTGTAAAGCGTTTAAGCCGTAAGCGATGGCTTTTCTGAAATCAGGGATAAGATGCCCCGTAACCTGTTCGATAAAGTAAGCGACTTCTTTGGTGTCTGTTTCCGCGTTTGCATAAACTTCTTTTAAGGCGCGTACGTAATCGCTTTTTTCCGTTTGTTTTCTAACGCCGTCGATACGTTCCGCCGTAAATTCTTCGTTGGGTTCAATATCGTTGAATACGGCGGTGGGGTCGCAGTACCCATTAAAGGTGCTTAACTTGAAGTTGGGGTTAATAAGAGCGTAGCTTTGTGCGAACGCGTCCCGTTGCGTACCTGCAAATACTGCGTTGTCGCTTAAAGAAAGTGGAAGGCGCTCCAAAGCGTAACAAAGCGCTTCCGCCGATAATAGCTCTTTGGGTGTATTTTTGTGTTCTTCTTCATAGGCAAGAATGTTTTCACGCAAAATAAACCAGCCGTCGAGGCGGGTGAGCGCGCGTTCTTCTTTGAAAAGTAATCTTGCTTGTTCGTCTAATTTGTTACAATCGTATCGCATAATAGTTAGCTCCTTATAGTTTTAAAATGATAAGATTTGAAAATTTCTTCAAATAATTTTACGGTATCTTGGGTTACGAACGCATCTTTCATTTGGTATTCTTTACCGAGTTTCTCCCACTTACTTTTTCCGTATTCGTGATAAGGGAGAAATTCAAACGTTGCGTTTTGCGTTGGTAAATCTTTAAAAAATTCAGCAAAGCAAATAGCGTCTTCCCGTTCTGCATTAAATCCGTTTATAAGTACGATACGGATTAAAAGGGGTTTTCCGCTTTTGAGATAATCGGTAATATTTTTTCGGTAATCTCGTACCTGCCCCACTCGTTTTCTTAATTTTTCTTCGTCGTAATGCTTGAAATCGCTGATGATTAAGTCAATATTTTCAAATAAGTCGACGGTATAAGGACAAGTACCGTTGGTTTCAATCGCCGTATGTACGCCGTTTTGCTTGCAGGATTTTAAAACTTCTATTAAAGCGTCTTTTTGTAAGGTGCATTCGCCACCCGTAAAGGTCACGCCACCACCGTCGAAAAACAAGCGTTTACAAGATGCAATCTCTTTGATTAAATCGTCGGTAGAAAGGGATTCTCCGCCATTTCCGTTCATTCCTTCGGGATTGGAACACCACGGACAATGTAAATTGCAACCTTGTAGATGTATAACCAATCGATTGCCCGTTCCGTCTTGCGAATAATTAAATCCTTTTTGAAAATAACGAATTTGCATAGCCTTCCTACTTAATAAAATCGTTTTACAAAGTCAATTTTATCATATTTTTATTTATAAGTCAAATGGTTTGACAAAGTTTTTTATAAATGGTAGAATAAGGTTATGGCACAAAAAATAAATGCAGACGTAATGAAACAGAATAATCGTAAGGAAGTATTAAGGCTTATTAGAAAAGAGCCGTGTTCACGGATAAAGCTTGCGGAGAAATTAGGGCTTACCCGTGCGGCAATTTCCTTTATTTGCGAAGAATTGATTGCGGAAGGGTTGCTGATGGAAGGGGAAAAAGAGGCTTCCATCGGGGGCAGACCTGCTACCGTTTTGCGTTTAAACCCTGATTACGGCGTTTTTGGGGGCGTACATTTAACACGGGTCGAATACGTGGTGGGCGTTTGCGATTTTGCGGGAAAAATAAAAAAAGAAAAAAAGGGCGTCGTCCATTCGTTGAACGCGGAGCTTACGTTGCAAAATATTCAAAAAGACCTGAGCGCGTTATTAGAAGATGAAAATAATTTGCTTGGTATTGGAATAACCGCGCCGGGTCCGCTTTCACGAAAAGAGGGGAAACTTGGCGAAGTTCCTAATTTTTTGGCTTGGCATAACTTCCCAATCGAGGAATATTTTGAAAAAGCGTTTGGGTGCAAATGTGTATTGGATAATTTTTCCAACGCGCTTGCCTATGCGGAATATTCGCAAAACGCAGATTGCGGAAGGCTTTATTTGGAATTGATTATCGATTCTGGATTCGGGAGCGCGGTAGCCGTAGTGAAAAACGGTATTTCCCTTTTAGAATGTGAGCTTGGGCATACGAGTGTGAATATGTTTGGGGAAAGATGCGACTGTGGTAATATCGGTTGCGCCGAATTGTACGTGAACGAAAGTAAATTTTATGGCACGCAACAAGAAAGAGAGAAGTTTTATACTGCGCTTGGAAGCGTAATCGTGAACGCGTCCAATGCGTTTTCAATCGAGCAAGTGGTTTTCGCAGGGTGCATTACGGCGGAATTTGCGGAATTTTCAAAAAAAATGCAAAACGAGTTGATAACTCGAAAAAAATTTGGGATTCGGTTAAATCATACCGCTTTAAGCGGAAAAGAAATTTTTGTGGCGTGTAATTTATTGATGGTTACCACGAACGCTTAGTTAAAAAAATATTGATAAATAAGACCGTCGTGAAATTTAAAGGGTTCACGACGGTTTTTCTTATATAAAAAAGACAACCGCTTTTGACGGTTGTCCGAGATGGTCACGCATTGCCGAATTTTAACGCCACTTATCGCGGTCGGCAAGGACTCTCCCTTTTTTCGTGCGTTTTGCAAACAATTCGTTTGCTAACGGCTATGACTTACAAATCGTCTGCGTCCTGTACGGGTTTTTCGCGTTTGTTTTTGGGTAATCCCGTATAACTACCGTTTACGTCCGTGTCCGACGGTTCATTAAACACGTCTAACGCGCGTTTGGTAGGGGCAGGTACGCGTTTACTTTGTTTAGTCATTGTTTCCGCCGTGGCTAAAATCGTTCTTTTCGTTGGATTTGTTGCCACAGTTTTTGTTACCGCAGTTCTTGCTACCGCAATTTTTTGCTTTGTTTTGTTTGTTTTTCATACCGTTTACTCCTTTTATAAAGCTCCGCCTTAAAAGGAAGACAGATTATTCACGCGTCCCCTCGAAGGGTAAATGCAAATCCACGTATCCTTGTCCCGCTTTACAAAGCGGACAAATCTTCCAAGCCTCTTCCGCTACGTGCATATATCCGCATTCGCTACATATCCACAAGAGCGGACGCTCGCTTTTATAAAGCGTTCCGTTTTTCACGCTATCGCAAAGATATTGAAAGATAAGCTTGTGTTGCTTTTCCACTTCCGCAACCATTTTGTAAAGCGCGGAAATATCTTCAAAGCCTTCTTTTTTCGCCGTTTCGGCAAAGCTTGGATAAATATCTTCCGATTCGTTTTTTTCGTCCATAGAGGCAAATTTCAAGCCCTCTACGAGCGTACCCGCGTGAAAAGGATATCCTGCGTCGAATTCTACGGTGTCGCGACTTCCCGTTTTTTCTATCATTTTATTGAAAAATTGCGTAGCGTGCAACGTTTCGTTTTTGGCAATCGTGCGGATTGCGTCCGATAACGTTTTCATTTTTTCTTGCATAGCGAGTTTTGCAATCATCTGATATCGCATACCCGCTTGACATTCGCCGGCAAAACTGCGGGCAAGGTTTTTATAAGTTTCCGTGTTTTCAAATTGCATAAAATTCTCCTTCCTTTTTAAGGCGTTGCCTTACGTTATGCAGTATACGCGCTTTTAAAAATGTTTATACGTTCACGGCTTATTCCAAAATCTACCGTAAATCGCTTGCTAAAATTTTTATTTTGCGTTAGAATAATATTATATAGATGTAAGGAGCAAAAAAAATGTTTCATATCGTTTTAGTTGAACCTGAAATTCCGCAAAACGCGGGGAATATTGCCCGTACCTGCGCCGCAACGGGAACTACGTTGCATATGATAAGACCGCTCGGTTTTGAAGTAACGGATAAATATTTAAAGCGCGCGGGGTTGGATTATTGGAATTTGGTAGAGATTTATTACTACGATTCTTTTCAAGAATTACAAGACAAATACCCCGACGGCAGGTTTTTCTTTTTTACCACCAAAGGCAGACACCGTCACAGCGACGTGCGTTTCCAAGAGGGGGACTTTTTAGTGTTCGGCAAGGAAACCAAAGGTTTGCCCGAAGAACTTTTGATGAAAAACGAGGAAACCTGTTTGCGTATTCCTATGTTTAGCGAGGCGCGTTCGCTTAATTTAAGCAATTCGGTGGCGGTGGCGCTTTACGAGGCGTTGCGCCAAAACGATTATCCCCGTTTATTGGACGAGGGCGAATTACACGAACATAAGTGGAAAGAAGTATAAATTCATAAAATTGCGTCAATAACTTCCGTGATACAATACGGAGGTTATTTTTTTATGAAAAGAAATTGCATAATTTTTTTAACGCTAATCATAATAAGTGTAACGGCGCTTGGTTTTTCGGGCGTTTTTAAAGGCGACGGTACCGTTCGCGCAACGACGGAAAACACGCAATATTTGCGTATCCACGTACGCGCGCATTCCAACGAGGCGGAGGCGCAGGCTGTAAAATACAAGGTGCGGGACAATATCGTGGAATACCTTACCCCCTTCGTGGCAAACTATTCCACGCAAAAAGAGGCGCAAGACGGGATTGAACGGAAGTTGGACGAAATTGCTCGTGTTGCACGTGAAACGTTGCAAAAATACGGGTACGACTACGGGGCAAGCGCAAAGATTCAACGCGAAAGCTTTCCTACGCGCGTTTACGAAGAGTATACTTTGCCCGCAGGGGAATATACCGCGCTTATCGTAGAGCTTGGCGAAGGAAAAGGGGATAATTGGTGGTGCGTGGTATATCCGCCTCTGTGTTTTACGGCAACGAAGGAAAAAAACGTTATCTATAAAAGCAAAATTTTAGAAATCATTGAACGCTGGAAAACGGAAAGATAGGGGGCAAGTATGCGTTGAACGGCGTATTCGCTTTTACATACAGGAGGAAATAGTATGAAAAAGTCAATCAAAAAGGCAATTTGCATGGTTACGGCGACGCTTACGCTCGGCGTGCCCTGTTTTGCAATCGCCAAAACGAGCGCGAAAAAAGAGAGCGCGCAAACGGCAATCGTGCGCGAATTTGCGCCCGTTGCGGTGCTAAAAAGCGGTTCGCGAGGCGGAGAAGTAAAAGAAGTACAACGCCGTTTGAAATTATGGGGATATTATAACGGTAGCGTAGACGGCGTATTCGGCGCAGGCACGAAAAAAGCCGTCGTCGCGTTCCAAAAAAAGAACGGATTGAAAGCGGACGGGGTCGTTGGCAAAGCCACGTATAAGGCGCTTGGTATGACCGATTCGTATAACGCGTTGGCGGAGTCGGTTAGTGGCGAGGGATATAACGGTTTTTCCAGCTCGGACGTATATTTACTTGCGCGAACGATTTACGCGGAAGGTCGAGGCGAACCGTACACGGGTCAAGTCGCCATTGGCGCGGTCGTATTAAACCGAGTGCGTAGCAAAGAATTTCCCAACACCGTTTCAGGGGTCGTTTACCAAAAGCACGCGTTTACGGCGGTCACGGACGGACAAATCAATTTAACGCCCAACGAAACGGCGATGCGCGCGGCGCGTGACGCGATTAACGGTTGGGACCCTACGGGTGGCGCTATTTATTACTACAACCCTGCCGTCGCCACGAGCGCGTGGATTTTTGACAGGCAAACGGTGACGGTGATAGGGAAGCACGTGTTTGCCATATAAAGTTTTATCATAAGGAGAGAAGAATGAAAGAAAAACAACAAATAGAAATTGCAACCAACCTTTCTTCGGGTGCGGAAAAGGTGGAAACGGTTGAAAAAACCCGTCAAACGGAGGGCGAGGGAAAGGCGGAAACGGTAAAAAAATCGGTGAAAAAATCCGCAAGTAAACCCTCTTCCAAAACGCAAAAAGCGGAAATTAAAGCAAAGGAAGAAAAGGAAAATAAGTTGGCGGAGCGTCGAGTGAAAGACGCCTTAAAAAAGAAAGAAAAAAAGAAGAAAAAAGCCGAAGAACGGGCAAACCGCGCGAAAAAACTTGCGGAGCGTAAAGCGAAAGCGGAAAAGCGACGCGCGGAACGAAAAGCGCAAGCGGAGAAACGACTCGCCGAGAGAAAAGCCCGCGCGGAAAAAAGAAAAGCGAATCGCGAAGCGAAAATCCGTGAACGCGCGCATACGAAAGCGAACCGTTCACAGGAAAAATCCAAGCAAAAAAAGCAAAGAGGCGAACGCCAAAAACGCGGTTTCGGCGGTTGGCTTGCGGCGGTCATTTCGCTTGGCGCGGTAACGCTTGCCCTTACGACGGCGGTGACGCTCGGGGCGGTGGAAATGAAAAAGATGAACGAGTCGGCGATGGCGGGGTATCGCGCTACGACGTACGAACTCGTTGGAATTATGGAAAACGTCGACAACGATTTAGACAGAGCGCGTCTTGCGACCACGCCTGCGCAACAGGATAGAATTTTAACCGATTTACTCGTGCAAGCACGCCTTGCCGAATTGGACTTAGAAAAGTTGCCGATAAGCGCAAATGCGGACGCGAACGTAACGAGTTTTATCAACCGTGTTGCAAAAGAAAGCGAGCGTATGCTCTCAAAACTGAGAAACGGTGAAGAATTATCCGAAAAAGACTATGCTGTTTTGCAAAAACTTTACGAAGTCAATCATACCGCGAGAATACAGCTTGACGAATATATCGCCGAAATGCAAGAAGGGGATATGATGGAATTCGTCAAAAAGGGTACGGGAAAAATTGCGTCCGTTTTAGAAGGACTTGAAAATTTGACCTTGGAAGAAAACCGTCTTGCGCTCAAAGGTGAAAAGTTGGAAAAACCGACCACGGAGAGCAAGCAAGAGTCTTTTGAACCCTCTAAATTGGACGCAAAAGACGCGGAGGAGGCGTGTAAACGCTATTTTTCGGACTACAAAATCCAAGAATTTCAATGCGTAGGCGAAACGGTAACGAAAGATTACAGAGCGTATAACGTACAAGGCTACGACGATAACGGTACGCTACTTTTTGCCGAGATTGACGCGCGTAAAGGTTCGCTTATACGGTTTGACTATTTTCAGGAGTGTGAAGAAAGCACCCTTTCTATGGAAAACGTAAAAAGAATTGCCGAACAGTTTTTGGAAAAACTCGGTTACGAGAATATGACGGCGGTACGCGTGCGTAAAAACGGAACGGATATAGATTTTACGTACGCTTACCAAACGGACGGCGTAGTATTTTATCCCGACTCCGTTCGCGTAAAAGTATGTAGTTCGCGTGGGCTTGCGACGGGGTTGGATAGCTCCGAATTTATCAAACACCACGAAATACGCGTAGAACCGCGCGTAAGCGTGACGCTGGAAAGCGCGCAAAACGCTTTGCGTAAAGGCGTAGAAGTGCTCGCCTCCCGCTTGGCGGTGATTAACACGGCGCGTGGCGAACGCGCTTCGTATGAGTTTTTGTGTTCGTATATGGGAGAAAAATATTTCATCTATACCGACGCAAATACGGGAAACGAACTCGCTATCGTCAATTTAAAAAATATAGGCTAATCGAAAATACCAACGCCCCGTGGATACCTTCTCCACGGGGCGTAATTTCGTTTTTTATTTTTTTTCGTGAAATCTCTTGACGAATCTTGCAAAATATGTTATATTATAATCAGGAATCAGTCTTAATAAGAGGATAAAAAAGTGCAAGAACGGCAAACGAAACAAAAGCAAATCATTTACGACGCGTTAAAGACGCTCAATCATCCGACGGCGACGGAGGTATACGGATACGTTCGGGAGAACAATCCGACGGTATCGAGGGCGACGGTATTTCGGGTGTTGGGCGGTTTTGCCACGAGCGGAAGAGCGTTGGAATTGCGCACGGCTGGTAGTGAAATACGGTACGACTATAACGTAACGCCACATTGTCACGGTCGGTGCTTGTGTTGTGGAAAACTTGCGGACGTTTGGGTAGAAGGCTTACCTGAAAAGGGTATTTTAGCCCAAGGGCAGGACGAATTTGAGGTGGAGAGCTACGCGTTAGAATTTTTCGGAAGGTGCGCAGAATGTAAAAAGGAAGAAAAAAAATGTTAAATTGATGTAAGAGCGTAAAAAATCGTTGACATTTTAAGAAAAAACACTTATAATAAAAAAAGCCGTTGAAAAAACGGCAAAAGCAAGCAGGTGTCGCCTAGCGGTATGGCGGCAGCTTCCCAAGCTGTTCCCGGCGGGTTCGACTCCCGTCGCCTGCTCCACATTTTTTGTGAAAAACGGTCAAAAATGACCGTTTTTCTTCGTTTTTCGGGG
>SVIX01000017.1 GCA_015069285.1 Clostridiales bacterium
ACTGGATTTTATGACAACCGTTTTAACTTCCAACGTCGAAAAACGCAAAGCGTTGATTGCCCCCGTCGCAAAATTCTTACGCGAAACGCCTCACCGCTACCCGTTTGGCGATTGGTATTGGACGGACAACGGCGTAATCACGCTCAACGTAAACCGTTACGGCTTACACGGCGGATTTAAAAACCGCACCGTACAAGGCGGTTTATTCATCACCCTCCTTGCCGATAGCGGAATACTTAAAAAGTAACGAAAACCGAAAAGGGCTACTTGTAAAAGAGTAGCCCTTATTTTATGTTTTCCTATTGACAAGCTCCTTTATTTTTGGTATAATAAAATTGCTTTAAAAAGCAAAACAAAACTTTATGAACGAGGTAAATAAAATGAACAATCAAGCAATCCCCCGTCCCGAATATCCCCGTCCGCAGTTCGTACGCGATAGCTGGCAAAACTTAAACGGCGAATGGGAATTTTTCAACGACCACACTCGGGAAGAGTATGATAAAAATATGCTCGCTCTTGAAAAATTACAAGACAAAATCATCGTACCTTTTTGCGTAGAAAGCGCGCTTTCGGGTATTGGCGATAAACGCCATACCGCTTCCCTTTGGTACGCGAAAAATCTTACCTTTACGAAAGAACAACTCGACGGACGCATTTTATTCCATATCGGCGCGTGCGATTATTCGGCTAGCGTTTACGTCAACGGCGTTTTGGCAGGCACGCACCAAGGCGGTTACACCCCTATTTCGGTAGATATTACGGACTTTGCCAAAGAAGGCGAAAACCGCGTTGTTGTCCACGCTATGGACGATACGCGTTCTTGGAAAATCCCTTCGGGGAAACAAGCGCCCGACCAATCGGAAGGCTGTGCGTATACCCGTACCTCGGGTATTTGGCAAACCGTTTGGTTAGAATTCGTACCTAAAACCTATCTTGCAAGCGTAAAAATCACCGCCACCGATTTAAACGGTACGGTTATATTAGAACCTACCCTTAACGCTTATGCGAAAAACGCCCAATTAAAAGTAAGCGTTACCTTTAACGGCGAATCGGTAGCGGATAAAACTTTCTCGCTTTCGGGTGTGACAAACCTTTGCTCCGTCGAAGTATCTAAGGTACATTTGTGGGAAGCGGGCGTGCCCAATCTTTACGATATTAGCTATACCTTACTTATCGACGGTAAAGAAGTAGACTGCGTAACCTCCTATTTTGGTATCCGCCGTATCGATATCGACGGAAAAAAGGTACTTATCAATGGGAAATCGGTATTCCAACGCTTGGTACTCGACCAAGGTTTCTATCCCGACGGTATTTACACCGCGCCCAGCGCAGAGGCGTTGGAAAAGGATATTCTTATCTCTAAGCGATTAGGTTTCAACGGCGCGCGCTTGCACCAAAAGGTATTTGAACCGTGGTTTTTATATTACGCGGACAAACTCGGCTACCTCGTTTGGGGCGAATACGCAAACTGGTTCTTTACCACCACTCAACCCGACGCGCTCGCCATCTTCTTACCCGAATGGATGGAAAGTGTAGAACGCGACTACAACCACCCCTCTATTATCGGTTGGTGTCCGTTTAACGAAACTTGGGAATTGGACAACAAAAAAGAAGACCTTACCACTATTGCGCTCGTTGCGCTTGCCACGAAAAAGACGGACCCCACCCGTCCCGTCATCGACTCAAGCGGATGGCGTCACTCGCATATCACCGATATCTACGACTCGCACGATTATACGCAAGACGTAGAAGCGTTCGACAAAATTTTTACCGACCATGAAAACGGCACTTATTTTAATTGCGTCAACAAACTTAACCTCTACGACGGAAAAATGCCCTATTTCGTAAGCGAATACGGCGGTATCAGTTGGTGGGGCGACAGGGATAAAAGCAAAATTAATTGGGGCTACGGCAACGCGCCCAAAACGGAAGAAGAATTTATCAACCGTTATTGCGGTTTGACCAAAGTTTTGTTGGATAAACCGAGCATTTTCGGTTTGTGCTATACCCAACTTTACGACATTGAGCAAGAACAAAACGGCTTGTATTATTACGACAGAACGCCCAAGTTCTCGGACGAAGTATACGACAAGTTGCGCGACGCTATGTTACAAAAAGCAGAGATTGAAGACTAATCCAAAATATTTTTTAAGGGCTACCCTTGCACGGGTAGCCCTTGTTTTTTATGCGTTTTTCTATTATTCTTCGTCTTGAGGCGGTTCGTCCGTTTGTTCGTCCTCCAAAACAACCGTTTCTTCTACTTCTTCCACTTCCGTTTCGCCAACTAAATCCTCAGGGCTTAAATCCGCCGCCGTTTCTTCGGGCGCTTCTACTTCCGCCTCGTCGTCGCGTTCGGTAATATCCACCGTCGCTACCAAACTATCCTTGACGTTCATTACCCTTACCCCTCGCGTCGCTCTGCCGATACAGCTTATCGAATCAGCGTGCATACGGATAATGATACCGCTCGTCGTGATAATCATAATATCGTTTTCGTCGGTAACGGGTTTGAAGTTGACGAGATAGCCCGTCTTTTCGTTGAATACGCCTGCCTTGATACCCTTACCGCCACGGCTTTGCAAACGGTAGTCTTCTATCTTAGAGCGTTTACCGTAGCCGAGCGAGGTGAGCGTGAACAAATCCTGCGTCTTATCGACGATAAGCATATCCACGACGATATCCTCTTTCGCGAGCGTCATAGCCTTAACGCCTTGCGAGCCTCTGCCCGTAGGACGCACGTCCGCTTCGGAGAAGCGGATGCATTTACCGCCACGCGAAGCAATCAACACTTCGTCTTCGCCCGTTGCAAAGCGTACGGCTATCAATCTGTCGTCCTCTTGCAATTTAATGGCAATTTTACCGTTCTTGGCGATACGCTTGAATTCGTCCGTAGAGGTCTTCTTGATTAACCCCTTTTCGGTCGCCATTATCAAGTACCCGTTTCCGTTTTCTAAAACGGGCAACACCGTTTCTATCTTTTCGCCTTGGTCAAGCTGAACGATATTTACCACCGCTCTACCGCGCGCCGTTCTGTTCGCCTCGGGAATTTCGTAGCCTTTAATCGAGTACACTTTTCCTTTGGAGGAGAAGAGTAAGATGGGGTCGTGCGTGGAGCAAACGAACATCTTTTCGATATAGTCTTCGTCTTTGGGTTTATGACCCGTAATGCCTCTACCGCCACGGTTTTGCGCCTTGTATTCGGCGACGGGTAAGCGTTTGATATAGCCGGAGTGCGTAATGGAAATGACGACGTCTTCCTTATCGATTAAGTCTTCGTCTTCGATATTGCCGTAATCGACGGAAATTTCCGTCTTTCTCGGCGAGGGGTATTTCGCCTTAATTTCCGTTAAGTCGTTTCTTATAATTTGCATAACTCGGCTTTCGTTGGCGAGAATGTCTTTCAAGTCGGCAATCGTCGCTTGTAACGCGGTAAGCTCGTCCTTGAGCTTTTCCACTTCCAAAGAAGTCAATCGTTGCAAACGCATTTCCAAGATAGCGTTGGCTTGTTTTTCGTCCAATTCAAAGGTATTCGTAAGACCGATAATCGCCTCGTTTTTATCCGCCGACGCTTTGATGATACGGATAACCTCGTCCACGTTGGCAAGCGCTAAAACCAAACCCGCAATAATATGCGCACGTTCTTCCGTTTTATTCAAGTCGTAACGCGTTCTGCGCGTAATAACTTCCTTTTGATGATTGAGATAATGATACAATACGTCGCGAAGATTGAGCGTTTTCGGTTCTGTACCGTTTTCCACGAGCGCAAGTAAAATGATACCGTCCGAACTTTGCAATTTCGTCTTTTTATACAGCGTATTCAAAACGACTTGCGCGTTGGCGTCTTTCTTGATTTCGATAACGATACGCATACCGTCCCTATCCGATTCGTCGCGGATATCCGAAATACCTTCCAAGCGTTTGTCGTTGACCATATCGGCTATCGTTTTGATGAGTTGCGCTTTATTCACCTGATAGGGAATTTCCGTTACGACGATACGCGAACGGATATTGTTGCCCGAGCCGTATTCTTCAATTTCGCATTTGGAACGGATAACGATATGACCTTGTCCCGTTCTGTACGCTTGACGAATACCGCTTCTGCCCATTATCACACCGCCCGTAGGAAAATCGGGCGCGGGGATATAGTCAATCAATTCGTCCACCGTAATATCGGGATTATCTATCATCGCAATCGTGCCGTCGATAACCTCCGCCAAATTATGGGGCGGAATATTCGTCGCCATACCTACGGCGATACCGTCCGCGCCGTTTACAAGCAGGTTGGGATATCTTGCAGGCAATACGGTAGGCTCTTCCTCGCTACCGTCGAAGTTGGGAATAAAGTCCACCGTTTCTTTATCCAAATCACGGAGCATTTCCGCCGCGAGTTTGGTAAGTCTTGCCTCGGTATAACGCATCGCCGCCGCCGAGTCGCCGTCCACCGAACCGAAGTTACCGTGACCGTCTACGAGCGGAAAGCTGATGGTAAATTCTTGCGCCAATCTTACGAGCGCGTCGTACACCGAACTGTCGCCGTGGGGGTGGAATTTACCCATACAGTCCCCGACGATACGAGCGCATTTTCTAAACGCTTTGTCGTTATATAAACCCATTTCGTGCATGGAATAGAGTATTCTTCTATGCACGGGCTTTAACCCGTCGCGAACGTCGGGAATGGCGCGCGATTTATTTACCGCCATCGCGTAGGCGATAAACGAACGCTTTAATTCGTCGTCTACCTCTACGTCGAGCATTTTCGTCATCGCAAGGGTTTTCTTAAACTCCTCGGTTAATTCCGGGCTGGTTTCTTTTTTAGCCATTTCATTTTCTCCTATATGATTTCATAAAGCAATATACATTTAATATAGTACGGATAGTATAGCGCGGATTTTTCGACGGACGCGTACTTTTTCGTACGCAACCGAGAAAAAACGCAAGCTTGACAAAGTATTGCGAAGTATATCCGTATTAAACGTCTAAATCCGTGACGAGCGACGCATTCTCCTCAATAAACTTCCTTCTCAGTTCAGGACTTTCACCCATTAGCATCGAGAACATTTGGTCCGCTTCCGCCGCGTCTTGCATCGTTACGCGGATAAGCGTACGCGTTGCAGGGTTCATCGTCGTGTCCCAAAGCTGTTCCTTACTCATTTCGCCCAAACCTTTATAGCGTTGGTATTCTACTTTTCCCGTCGCGTTTTTATCGTATTCTATCTTTTCTTCTTCCGAATACAAATAATCGTCGTGACCTTTAAAGCTCGCTTTGTAAAGGGGCGGTTTTGCGGCGTATACGTGACCGTGTTCGATTAAAGGCCTCATATAACGGAACAAGAAAGTATAAAGCAAGATACGGATATGCGCGCCGTCTACGTCGGCATCCGTCATAGAAATAATTCTGTCGTATCTAAGTTTACTTTCGTCAAACTCGTCCAAAATACCGCAACCGAACGCGGTAATCATCGATTTAATTTCTTCGTTTTCAAGCACGCGGTTAAGCCGTACCTTTTCCACGTTCAAAATTTTACCTCTAAGGGGCAAAATCGCTTGGAATCTTCTATCGCGACCTTGTTTTGCCGTACCGCCTGCCGAGTCGCCCTCAACGATATAAATTTCGCAAAGTTCGCTACGCCTATCCGAACAATCGGCAAGTTTTCCGGGGAGCGTCGTTGAACCCAACACACCCTTTCTTCTCGTCAACTCCCTTGCGTTTCTCGCCGCGTCGCGCGCTTTTTGCGCCGTGATACAACGGAGCACCAATTCTTTCGCGACGGCGGGATTTTCTTCGAGGAAAGTACCCATGTGTTCGCTCACGCATTTATTGACGAATACGCGAATGGTGCTATTGTTAAGCTTGTCCTTCGTTTGCGATTCGAACTGCGCGTTGGTGAGCTTGACGGACACGACAGCCGTAATCCCTTCCATAACGTCCTCGTTTGAAAGTCTGTCGTTCTCCTTTAATATATTCAGTTTTTTACCCGCGTCGTTGATGACCTTGGTAAGCGCCATTTTCAAACCCGCCACGTGCGTACCGCCGTCAATGGTATTGACGTTGTTTGCGTAGCTGTAAATGACTTCGCTGTACGATTCGTTATATTGAATAGCGACCTCGCAAACGGTGTCGCCGTCCTGTTCTTCAAAATATACGGGCGCAGGGAAAAGCAATTCTTCGCGGTTTTTATTAAGTTCTTCTACGAACGAACAAATTCCCCCTTCGTAGCAGAAAGAATCCACCTTTTCTTGTCCCGCGCGCTTGTCCTCCAAGGTAATACGCAAACCTTTGTTCAAATACGCAAGCTCACGCAATCTGCCCTTTAAGGTATCGTAATTAAAGACGACCGTTTCAAAAATTTCCGCGTCGGGCATAAAGGTAACTTTCGTACCCATTTCCTCCGACTCGCCTACGACCTGTACGCTTCTTTGAGGTACGCCACGGTTATATACCTGTCTGAAAATTTTGCCCTCGTGGCGAACTTCCGCCTCTAACCATTCGGATAAAGCGTTTACCGCTTTCACGCCGACGCCGTGCAAACCGCTCGATACTTTATAACCCGAATCCCCGCCGAATTTTCCGCCTGCGTTCACTTTGGTAAATACGACTTCCAGCGTGGAAATCCCTTCTTTGGGGTGTATATCGGTGGGAATACCGCGCCCGTTATCCTGTACCGTACAACTACCCTCGGCGTTTATCGTTACTTCGATATGCGTACAATACCCCGCAAGCGCCTCGTCAATGGAATTATCCACGACTTCGTGTACGAGGTGATGCAAACCCTTCGCGTCCGTGGAGGAAATATACATACCCGGACGTTTACGGATATGCTCCAACCCGTCGAGAACTTGTATTTGCTCCGCGCCGTATTCGCCTTCTACTCTTTCAGCCATTTTTTATTTTCTCCCGTTTCGCGCTTTCCTTTTTTATATAAAAAAAGGAAAACCCGTTATTTTACACCGTTATTATACCACATTTTTTTAAAAAAGTATAGCAAATGACGGGGAAAAAACGAAAATCTTTTTGCAAATCCCCGTTTTTCGCGTTGTATGCCCCTAAAATTGCGCGAATTTCGTCTAATCGATTGAGAATACGGCAATGCTTCTTTTCTTTAAAAATGCGTATCTTTTTTCGCGTAGTAGACGAAGCTGTCGCTTTTTGGCTCTGTAAGGGGATTTTCTGACCCTTTGGTTTTTGGAGGTCTTGCGCCGACAAGGTCGGCAAGAACGCTTACGCGTTGGTTGCGCAACCTGCGGTTGCTTTTTAGAAGGCTTGTTTTTGCGAGGGCTCTGCCCTCAACCTCCCGCAAGGGAATAATTCCCTTGACCCTTTGCTTTTATTGGCGCGGTTGGTTTTTGTCTTTCGCTTAATAAAAATTACAATTTTTCCCTTTGTTTTTGGATATAAACGAACAAAATTTGTAAAAAATTTTCCTTTTGGGGAATTTTTTTTCAAAAACCCCTTGAAATTTGCTTGAATATGTATTATAATGGTACAAACTTTTTTGAGGTTGCGCATATAACATACTAAATAGTAAGGCTTTAAAGAAGTTAAAAACTATCCAATAATAGAAAAAAGGGGGATTTATTTATGAAGTTTCAAGGAGAACATATCCGCAACATTGCGGTAGTAGGACACAGCGGTGAGGGCAAAACGACGCTTTGCGAAGCGATGCTTTTCAACGGCGGAGCGATAGACAGACAAGGAAAGGTGTTGGACGGGACGACCGTTTCCGACTTCGACGATTTGGAAAAAGCAAAAAAGATGTCTATTTACACCTCTTGTTCCTATCTCGTATGGAAAGACGTTAAGATAAATTTACTCGATTTGCCCGGTTATTACGATTTTGAAGGCGAAAGAAGCGAAGGTTTACGCGCCGCGGGCGGTGCGCTTCTCGTTATCGGCGCAAACGGCGTATTGCCTATCGGTGCGGAATCCGTCGTCGATTATTGCTTAAAGCTTGGGAAACCTTTGATTATCTTTATCAACGGTATGGACAAAGATAACGCCGATTATTTGGGTACGGTGCAAGCGCTCCGCGCGAAGTACGCGGGGAAATTAGCGCCCATTCAAATCCCGATTATGGAAAACGGAAAAATGCAAGGCTGTATCAACGCTTTACAAGAACGCGCGTATCTTTTCAAGGAAGGCGGACCGCAAGAAATTCCCATTCCCGAAAATATGAAAGACCAAGTCGAAGAAATGAAAGCCAGCCTTATGGAAACGGCGGCGGAAAACGACGAATTTTTGCTTGATAAATATTTCGAATCGGGCGAACTTACGCGCGAGGAAACCATTCACGGTATCCGTCTTGGTATCGCCGCAGTCAATACCATTCCCGTAATGGCAGGTTCGGCGCTTCAAAACCGTGGCGTTATCAATTTG
Organism: Clostridiales bacterium; assembly: GCA_015069285.1. GTDB lineage: Bacteria > Bacillota > Clostridia > Christensenellales > Borkfalkiaceae > Scatosoma. The sequence goes on from SVIX01000017.1 coordinate 8,375, forward strand.
TTAAACGAAATCGTAACCTATATGCCCCAAGCGCGCGAACGCTTGAATACGATGGCGGAAGATTTGAAAACCGATAAAGTCATTTCTTTGCGTACGGACGAGGACGCTCCCTTCGCAGGACAGGTATTTAAAACGGTTATCGACCCCTATTCTGGCAAACTTTCCTATATCAAGAGTTTCCGCGGCGTATTAAAGAGCGGTTCTACCGTTTGGAACGCCAATACCGAAAGCGAAGAACGCATCGGGCAAGTGTACTTACTCCGCGGTAAAAAGATGGAACCCGTCGACGAACTGAGCGCGGGCGATATCGGCGCGGTGAATAAACTTAGCAATACCAACACGGGCGATACTCTTTGCGATATGAACGCGAAAGTACGCTTTACCCCTATCCACTTCCCTAAACCCACTCTGTTTATGGCGGTGACGAGCGAAAAGAAGGGCGAGGAAGATAAAGTATTCGCAGGGCTTGCAAAACTCAAAGAGGAAGATTTCACTTTCTCCGTAGAAAAAAATACGGAAACGGGCGAACTTTTACTCGGCGGACAGGGCGATATTCAGCTTGAAACGCTCACGAAAAAGGTCAAAGCGCGTTACGGCGTAGAAGTAAAACTTTCTACCCCCAAGATTGCGTATAGAGAAACCATTCGCGGAAACGCAGACGCGGAAGGCAAGCACAAGAAACAATCGGGCGGACACGGTCAATACGGTCACGTAAAAATCCGTTTCTCGCCGTCGGAAGAAGAATTCGTGTTCGAAGAAGAAGTCGTCGGAGGCGCAGTTCCCAAAAACTACTTCCCCGCGGTGGAAAAAGGTTTGCGCGAATGTTTGGTCAACGGACCTTTGGCGGGCTACCCCGTCGTCGGCGTGAAAGCGGTGCTTTACGACGGAAGTTATCACGACGTAGACTCCAACGAACTCTCCTTTAAAATGGCGGCGGCGATTGCGTACAAAGAAGGTTTGAAAAACGCAAAACCCGTTTTGCTTGAACCCGTATACCGTTTGAAGATTGCCATACCCTCCGATTATCTCGGCGACGTTATGGGCGACGTCAACAAACGCAGAGGCCGTATTATGGGCACGGACGCAGACGGCGAAACCTCTATCATCACGGCGGAAATTCCTTTGGCGGAAATTATGGAATACACGATGGAACTCCGTTCCTTAACGCGCGGTAGCGGTAAATTCGTATCCGAATTCTTGGCGTACGAAGAAGTACCGTTCGCCCTCGTAGACAAAATCATAGCGGACGCACAAAAAGCATAACTCCCTTTTCGCGCTCCGAAAAAAGGGACTTTTGGAAATCCCCCTTTCCGAAAGTCCCGTTTTTCCTTTACAAACGGAAAAAGTTGTGCTATACTGTTCTTATGCATTACGATTATAAAACGCTTTACGAAAAACACGCAAACTTTTTCAGGCAACGCCCCAAAGCGCAAAAAACGCTTACCGTTGTCAATTTTGCGTTACCTGCCGTATATTTGCTTGCCTATCTTGCCTTGCTTTTATACGCCGTATTTACCGACTTTGACAACCTTGCGTTCATCAAAATTTTATTCGTACCCGCCGTCTGTCTTTTGTGCGTGATGCTTTTACGGCTTATGATTGACCGTCCGCGTCCGTACAGCGAAGAAGGCGCGAATATTCAGCCTCTTTTACGCAAAAAGAGCAAGGATAAAGAAAGTTTCCCCTCTCGGCATTTAGCCTCGGCGGTAGTTATCGCCGTCACCCTTTTGCCCTATTTGCCGTGGGCAGGTATTTGTTTACTCGCCCTTTCCCCCTTGCTTGGGTATATCCGTTTCGCGCTCGGCTTGCACTACCCGTCCGACCTATTCGGCGGAGCGGTGCTCGGCGCGCTTTGTGCGCTTTTGTATTTATTGTAACTTATTTTCTAAAAGAAAAAACGGCTAAAATTAGCCGTTTTTTATTACGTTTTCGTCTATTAAAGTATCGGTGAGAATGGCGAGCCTTTGTGGGGAAAGCGTTTCCCCGCGCACTTTTTCTTCCACGCCCGCTTTTTGCAGTACGCGTTTGGCGGTTTCTCTGTCTATTTTAAAGAAATTCACGAGGTTGTTTTCCAGCGTTTTTCTCCGATTTAAAAAGGCGCAACGCACCGTCGTTCGGTACGCCTTTTCGTCCTTGACCTGAATCCTGCCCCGTTCAAAGGTGATTTTCACCACCGCCGAATCGACGTTGGGACGGGGATAAAACATCGTCCGAGGCACGCGTTTGACGATTTTCGCGCTACCCTTTAAGGCAATTCCCGCTGTGATTGCGCCGTAGTCGCTCGTGTCCTCTTTGGCGCAAAAGCGCAAAGCGACTTCTTCCTGCACCATAATCGAAAGACCTTGCACCTTTTCGCCCTCTTCCAAAAGCTTGGTAACGAGGGGAGTAGTGATATAATAGGGCAAATTGGCAACGACGGTATATTCCCCGATTTCTTCCTCAAATTCTTTTAAGTTGAGTTTATTAAAATCCTTAAAAATAACTTCGACGTTGTCAAGCCCGGCAAGCGTTTCCGCCAAAATTGGTTGTAAATCCCTATCCACGTCAAAAGCGTATACCTTTTTTGCTTTTTCGGCAATCGCGCGCGTGAGCGTACCCGCTCCGCAACCAATCTCCACGACGGTCGTATTTTCGTCAATGCCTGACGCCGTTACGATAGAGGCGAGCAAATTACCGTCTGAAATAAAGTTCTGCCCGAACTGTTTTTTAAATTGAAAGCCGTGTTTTTGTAATACGGCGCGTAAATCTTGCATTCTCTTTCCTCTTGCATTAAGAATCGGCGATATATTTGCGTATATACAAAGGCACGCGTACGCTTTCCGCCAACGCCTTGCACGCCTCTACTTCCTCTTCGCCGATACAATCGACGATGGAAAATCTACACGGTACGCCGTTTTTATTGCATTGTTTGGCAAATTCCAAAATCGCCTCGAACACGCTTTCTCCGTATTGCGAACGGCAAATTTTTTGATACTTTTCCGCACAGGAGGCGTTGAGCGAAATATTCACGAAATCAATTTTTCCTTTGAGTTCAGGCACGATACTTCTTTTATTGATAAGGTCGCCCTGACCGTTGGTGTTCAATCTGGTCTTTACGCCCTTTTCGTGGAAATAATCGCAAAGCGCCGTTATTTCCGCGATTTTATAGGTCGGTTCGCCAAATCCGCAAAATACCGCCTCTTTAAAACGGGTCAAATCCCCGAACCCGTTTACCTGCGCGATAACTTTCTCTATCGTGGGGTCGCCCTTTTTCAGCCACAAATAATTCCCGTAATAGCTCGCGCGTTCGTTGCGTACGCAAAAATCACAACCGTTAGAGCATTTGTTGGTCAAATTGATATACAAATTCCCGTCAAGCGTATACGCGTAAGTATCTTTACGACCGTCGTCCTGTTGCTTATTTTGCTTGTTTTGCTTATTTTGTCCGTTTTGACCGTTTTGGTGATTTTGCCCGTTTTGCTTTTTCTTGCCCTGCTTTTGTCCGTTTTGATGGGAGGCGTTGGGCTTGTTTTGCGGTTGTTGCAACGGTTGCGCCTGCGCGGTTTGGGGTTGATTATTCCCGTTTTTATGCTTTTTCTTGCGTCTGCGTCTACCCCCGTTTTGCGGTTGTTGCGCGTTGTTTTTTACTTCTTCCATAACTTTTTTCCTACCTGTTATTTAAGCTTACTAAATAAATCTTTTGCGTTCCGATAAATAATTTCTTGCATCTTTTCGACCGTTACGCCCTTCAATTCGGCAAGTTTTTCCACGACGAATTTGACGTTTTTGGGTTCGTTGGGGAAAGTTCCTCTAAAGGGAACGGGCGTAAGATAAGGACAATCCGTTTCGGATAAAAGTCGCGTCAACGGAATACGCTCCACGCTTTCGCAAACCTTTTTCGCGTTTTTAAAGGTACACGGTCCGCCAAACGAAAACCACAGCCCGAGCGATAAAAATTCCTCCGCCATTTCAGGGGAATAGGAATAACAATGCATCAGTCCGCCCCGTTTCAATAAAGCCTTATGCTCCGTCAAAATATCCAGCGTTTCTTTCGCGGAATCGCGGGAATGTAACACCACGGGCAAACCCAATTTATCGGCAAGCTCTAACTGTTCAACGAACAGCCGTCTTTGCGTTTCTTTCGGGGGGTTGTCGTCAAAGTGATAATCCAAACCGATTTCTCCCACCGCCACGCATTTCTCGCTCTTGCAAAGCTTTGCGATTTCTTCTAAGTCCCCGTCTCGGTATTTGTCTAACTCGCTGGGATGAAACCCCGCGCAAAAATACATGCAATCGAATTTTTCGGCAAGCGTTTTGGCGATTTTGGAGGAGGGTAAATCAAACCCCGAACAAACGATTTTCGCCACGCCCTCGGCGTTGGCGCGTTGCACGACGCCATCCGCGCCTCCGAGTTCTTCGTATTCTTCGCCCGTCAAATGACAATGTACGTCGATAAGCATATTTTAACCAAGCTTTGCTCCGCTTTCAATTTCCGCCTTATCGGGCGTAACCAACGAAAGCACGCCCTTCTCGTCTTCGGCGGCGAGAATCATACCTTCGGACAAAATTCCGCATACCTTTCTCGGCGCGAGATTGGTGACGAACACCACCTTTTTCCCGACCAATTCTTCAGGCTTATAATGCTTGGCAATCCCCGAAACGACGGAGCGCACTTCGTCGCCGAATTTCACCGTTTCGTGTAATAATTTAGAAGATTTCGGCACGCTTTCGCACGCGATAATCTCGCCTACTTTGAGTTCTACCTTACAAAAATCGTCAATGGAAATTTCCATCGTCTTTTCCTCCGTCTTTTCTTCCGTTGCAGGTTGCGCCGTCGCTTTTTGCGCTTCGGCGATTTGCGCCTCGCGGATTTTTTCAATTTCCGGCTCTAACGCTTTAAAATCAATTCTCGCAAAGAGGGGCGGTATCGCCGTTACCGTCACGCTTTCTCTTTGCCCAAACAAAGAACATTCTTCCAAGCTACGGCTGTTTCCGCCGAACGCGGTGAAGATTTTTTCGCTCGTTTGAGGCATAAAGCTATCGAGCAGGCTCGCGCCCATTTGGATAGCCTCGGCAAGGTTATACAAAACGTCGTTCAAGTGCGCTTTTTTATTTTCGTCCTTGGCAAGCGCCCAAGGCATCGTTTCGTCGATATATTTATTCGCGCGACGGAAGAGGGTGAAAATTTCGGAAATGGCGTCGGCAATTTTCAATTCGTCCGCTTTTCCTATCACCTTTTTCGCTACGCCCGATACCGTTGCTTTAAACTCGCTATCGGGGTCTTCCTCGTTTTGGGGCAAAGATTTCACGACCGTACCGCCAAAATATTTGTCAATCATCGCAACCGTACGGCTCACCAAATTACCGAGCACATTGGCAAGGTCGGTATTAAAGCGTTCGGCTACGAGTTCCCAAGTAATTTGACCGTCGTTATCGAAGGGCATTTCGTGTAAAACGAAATAGCGCACGGCGTCCACGCCGAAAAGGCGCGCCAAGTCGTCCGCGTAAATGACGTTGCCTTTGGATTTACTCATTTTGCCGTCGCCCATCAAAAGCCAAGGATGACCGAATACCTGTTTGGGCAGGGGTTCGCCGAGCGCCATTAAGAAAATGGGCCAATAAATGGTATGGAAACGCAAAATATCCTTACCGATAAGGTGTAAATCGGCGGGCCAATATTTTTTATAGTTTTCGCTATGATTTCCCTCCGCGTCGTAACCGATGCCCGTGATATAATTCGTGAGCGCGTCAAACCATACGTATACGACGTGACGGGGGTCAAATTCGACGGGAACGCCCCAAGTAAACGAGGTACGGGACAAACACAAATCCTGTAACCCTTTTAATAAAAAGTTATTCATCATCTCGTTCTTTCTCGATACGGGTTGAATAAATTCGGGGTGCGTGTTGATATGTTCGATAAGTCTGTCCGCATACTTGCCCATTTTAAAGAAATACGCCTCTTCTTTGGCGGGTTTTACCTCTCTTCCGCAGTCGGGACATTTACCGTCGACGAGCTGACTTTCCGTCCAAAAGGATTCGCAAGGCGTACAGTACATACCCTCGTAATACCCTTTATAGATGTCGCCTTGGTCGTAGAATTTTTTGAAAATTTTAGATACTTGCTTAACGTGGTATTCGTCCGTCGTACGCATAAATTTATCGTAAGACGTGCCTACCAAATCCCAAATACCTTTAATTTCGCCTGCGACGCCGTCCACGAATTGTTGGGGCGTTACGCCTGCCGTCGTTGCTTTTTCTTGAATTTTTTGACCGTGTTCGTCCGTTCCCGTTTGGAAGAATACGTCAAAGCCTTGTTTGCGTTTAAAACGCGCGATAGCGTCGGCTAACACCGCCTCGTAGGTATTGCCGATGTGCGGTTTGCCCGAAGTGTACGCAATCGCCGTCGTGATATAATAAGGTTTCTTTTGCATAGCCCTTACTCCTTTATACTCTTATTCCATTGTATTATACACCTTTTTCGCAAAAAAGTAAAACGATTTACGAGTGTTTTTAACATATACGCGCACGCGAAACGCATATAGTATGCTATGAATATTCTTTTTGCCACCGTTTTTCTTTTATCCACCGTCCTGCTTTTGTTTCTTGCGCCGAACGATTTTTTGAGCGCGTTACTCAACGCCTCCTCTAAGTCGGCAACGCTTTGTATCTCCCTTATCGCTACCTATTCCGTATGGTTAGGGCTTATGCGCGTTTGGGAGGACAGCGGTGTTTCCCGTCGCGTTTCAAAACTTTTAAAACCCGTCGCCAAACGCCTATTCGCCGTAGACGACGATAAAACGCTCGACGCCGTTTGTATGAATTTATCCGTAAATTTGCTCGGCATTTCGGGCGCAGGTACGCCTTACGGCGTAAAATCCGCCTCCCTCCTCAACGAATCCCCCAACGCCGAATACGCCTCGTGTATGTTCTTCGTCGTGAACGCCACCTCTTTGCAACTTATCCCCACTTCTATGATAGGTCTTAGAACGGCGCTCGGTAGCGTCCAACCCTCCGCCGTCGTGCTCCCCACTTTGCTTACCTCTCTCTTTTCTACGCTGTTTGGTATCCTACTCGTGAAAATTTGTATCCCGAAAGGGGAAAAAACGCGCGACGGCGCAAAAGGAAAACGCTTCGCGTTCCGTAAGGTAGGCGCAAAATGACCCACCTTTTCGCCCTGACCGTCCCCGTCCTTTTTTTGCTCTCCTTTCTCTTCGCGCTCCTCAAAAAAGTCAAGCTTTACGACAGTTTCACCGAAGGCGTAAAGGGCGCAATCCCTTTGATTTTGTCTATTTTTCCGTATATCGCCACCGTCGCTATGCTCTCCTGTCTTTTAGAAGTAAGCGGTTTAGAAAAAACGCTCGCGCGCTTTTTCCAACCCCTTTTTTCCCTGCTGGGTATTCCCGAAGAACTCGCGCCGTTGTTGTTCGTAAAACCGCTTTCGGGTAGCGGAGCTATCGCCGTGCTCTCGGATATTTTATCCACCTACGGCGTGGACAGTTATATCGCGAAATGCGCGTGCGTGGCGTACGGGTCGTCGGAAACGGTGTTTTATATCTCCGCCGTATACTTTGCGGGTATGAAACGCAAAAAATTACCGTTGGCGCTGTTTATTGCTTTGCTCGCCAATTTCCTTTCCGTCGTTTTATGCTGTTTCCTTTGTCGGTTTATATGACTTTTTATCGAATTTAACACAAAAAGTGAAAATATTGTTATTTTTTCACATTTTTTGTGTGAAAAATATGTTTTTTAACTTTTAAAAATTTTTTCAATTATTTTCTTTACTTTTTTTGCAAAGCGTGATAAAATATACTTGTAAATCGGTTGGGGAAACCCAACGAAATAAAATAGCTCATCATTTTCCCCCTTATCATATAGGTAACCGCCTTGGAGTCGTAAGACTTCAAGGCGGTTATCGTTTTTCGGTTTTTTGCGAAAAACATAGCGACCGCATCGGCGTATTGCCGTTGCGGTCGCTTTTTCTTTTTGGCTATGTCACAGAGAATGGTTGATTAACAAAAAATCTATTTTTCTGTGTTTTTACGAGAAAAATGCAAGAAAGACAAGTATTTTGTGAGCGCGCGTACTTGACTTGTACGAAAGCGAGCAAAATACGAAGTATTTCGTAGGATTTTTCCGTAAAAAATCAACCAAGTGATGTGACAGAGCCTTCTTTTTTACGAAAATTTTACGCAAGCTTTACTACGGATTGTCCCCACTCCACGGGGCATTGGCTCGGATTCCATCTGTCGCTCCAACTGCCGGGTTTGCTTTCCGTTTCGCAATAAATCGTAAGATTATTACAACCCTCGAAAGCGTCGTAGCCGATACGCGATACGGCTTTTGGAATGTATATATCCTTCAACTGTTCGCAACGGGAAAACGCGTAATTCCCGATTGCCGTCACGAACTCGGAAAGCGCCACGCCTTTCAGCGCGCTACAATATTGGAAAGCGTAATTGCCGATAATCGTTACCGAATTCGGGAGTTCCACGCGCTCCAAGCGCTCGCAATAAGAAAAGACGCCCTCTTTGAGTTCCTTCAACGATGACGAAATTTTCACGCTCGTAAGATTACTGCAATAACTAAACGCATAGTTTCCCACCTCCGTTACGCCGTCGGGAATTTCTACGCTCGTCAACGCTCCGCACTTATAGAACGCGGAAACGCCGATACTTTTCACCGACTTGGAAATTTCTACGCTCTTCAATTTTTCGCAGGCTTGGAAGGTGTACGAACCGATAAATTTACAACCCTCTTCTACCGTTGCGTTCGCAATCTCCTTAGATTCCACGCCCGCTAAATACACATAAGGATTGTTCGCGTTGCCCAAATATTTCAAACCGTTTTTCTGCGTATATTGCAACTGCGTACACCGCATAAACGCGCTTTTACCGATACTTTCCACCCGTTCGGAAAGTTCCACGTTCACAAGGTTCGCGCAATGGTAAAACGCCTCGTCGCCGATGCTTTTCACCCCGTCCCCAATCGTCACGCTCATTAAGCTATTGTTTTCGTAAAACGCGCGATAGCCAATCCCCGTAATCACCTCGCCGTCAATCGAATAGGGGATACGTATGGTAGAATAATGGTTTTTTCCGTACGTCGTAAACCCCGTCACAACGCCTTCGTCCACCGTAAAGATTTTTTGTCCTTCCCCCGTTTGCATAGCCGTTTCGTCACAAGTTCTACGGCTACAAACGGCTGTTTTCGTACCGCTCTCGTCCGCTACGTAATTGGTGAAGATATGTTGTAACGCGGTATTTTTCTCCTCTCTCGTATCCCTTTCGTTACAGTTCGAACGGGCACACACCGCCGTTTCCGTACCGTTTACTCCGCATTTTGCGTTATTATCCGATACGTACGAAACGAATCTATGCTCCAACGCGTCCACGTAAGTATCCGTATAAGAGTCCCCGCATCCACACGTATGCGTGGTATAGCCCCCTTCCGTGCAAGTAGGCGCGGTGACGACCGCCGTATATACGTGTTCGTGCGGACCGTCTTCGTCGGGCGAACTGTTCGGCGAACTATCGGGCGAACTGTCAGGCGAACTGTCAGGCGAACTGTCAGGCGAACTATTCGGCGTGCTTTCAGACGTACCGCCGTCGCTACCGCCGTTCAGGTTCAACGCGTCCGAAAAATCCATACACGCCGTCCCTGCAAACGCGAACGCGACGCAAAGCAACGCGCCCGTCAACCATTTTAAATACTTCTTTTTCATAACGACCTCCACTATTATTTATTTTGCTACGCAAGCCGTAAAAGGCTTGTCGTTTATTTTACCAATTCGCGTACCCGTCTTGTTCAAGTGAAACGTCCAATAGCGTTTTTTGCGAAGAAAAGGTCTTTAAAAAAGGCAACGAGTCTTCTTCCAATCTCCGTTCTTGAAAAATAAACAGTAAGGTTGCAAGCAACAAAAAGGGCAACGGGCAAAATTCTCCGGGGTTGACTTGACTCATTAAAAATAACCCCAAATAGGAAATGCCCAAACAAATGGACCACGGCGATTTCCGCGTAAATACGAGCTTTGCCCGAATAAAGAACTGCAACGCGTAGGCAATGACGCCGAGTACCCCCATACTGCCGATAACTTGCGGTACCCACATATGATACCAAGTCATCGCGCCCTGTTTTTTAAACTCGCCGTACGCAATAGAATCGTCCAAAATTCCCGTTCCGAGCCACGGCGATTGACGGAAATTCTCAAACGCCTCGAACAGCATCGTGTATCTTGCGTCGCCCGTCAATTTACCGTCGGCAAGCAATCTACCCGTTACCACCTGCCAAATCACCACGCCACAACAAAGCAATATCACGAAAAGCGCGCCTGCGCAAATCCACGCGCGACGCTTTTTATGCGTTCCGCCCGTGACAATCCATATCACGCAACAAACGAGAAACTCTATCGCCCCGAAAATAAGTCCGCCCCGCGAAGTCGTGACGCAAATAATCCCGAAAAAGACCGCCGTAAACGCCGTAACCCATTTGCGTTTGATGCCTAAAAACATCGGAAAGGGCATCGCGAACATCAATAGCGTGGAAATATTATTCCGCGAAAATCCAATCGCATACGGTCCCGTCCACCAGCCCATCCAACGCCGAACGTAACCGGTTATCACCATCGCCGAACACAGCGTACCCATAAGCGTCATAATCAAAGCGAACCGCTCTTTCAAGTCGTAATTTTGCCGTACGGAAAATTGCGATTTCATTAAAAGGTAGGCTATCAGCATACCGAATCCCAACCCGAAAATATAATACGCTCCGCGCAAATAATCCCAAAGCCCAAACGCGCCTGCTCCGCCAAGCGTCACGGCAATCGATACGACGATAATTCCGTACGCGCTATCTCCGAAACGGAAGGGTTTATGATATACGACGAAATGAAATATTCCGCACATCGCAACGATAGGCGCAACGGGTAAATATACGATAAACGTATTATACGAATCGTAACAGTTGGTTAAAAAGGTAGACAACAACAAAAACGGCAACGTCGTAGGCAAAATATCGTCGCACACGACGAGCTTTAACGCAATAAGCGCAACGAACAGCACCGCGCCCGCCACCTCTTGCATCGTGAAAACGATAATTAGCGACGCGACCGTTTCAAAAAACGCAAACGGCACTCCGCCCAAAAGCGCGCGCGCTTGCAAAAGCACGCTCCACGCTTTCTCTTTTAAATTTTTCGTTTCAACTTTTTGCATCGTTTACCTCAAAAGCGTTATCAACTCACTCAAACGGGTTATTTCGTAGTCGGGAACTACTCTACCGTCGTTGGGTAAATTTCGGGGATTAAACCAACACCCGTCCATACCCACCGTTTTCGCACCGAGAATATCGGAGGAAAGCGAATCGCCCACCATCAAGCACTCGCTTGCGCGTATTCCCCAATCGCGTAAAATAAATTCAAAAAAGGCGCGCGACGGCTTAATCTTTCCGATTTCCTCGGAAATATACAGTTTTTCAAATTTATCTCGTAAAGGAGCAAGTCTTTTTCTTTGCATATCGGACAACCCGTTCGTGGCGACGCCCAAACGGTATTTCCCAAACAGCGCGTTTACCGTTTCGTCCGCGCCGTCTATTCTTTGTCCCTCCGTTTTTAACGCCTCTAAAAAGAGCAAGCCCGTTTCTTTCGCGCTTTTTTTTCCTTGCGTTTGAGGGAACTGCGCGAACACGCGCGCAAAAATTTCTTCGGTATGCGTTCGGTATAGCGTGTGGTATTCCTTTTGTATATACGCCGAATTTACCTCGTACAACCCCGCGTCCGTCCACGCCTCCTCCGAATGTTTCCTGCTCGCCGAAAGCAATTCCTCGCTAACGGGTACGCCCAACTTTTCATACAAGCGTTCGTAGGCTTTGCGCTCGTCCGCCAAATAATTCAAAAGGGTGTGGTCGGCGTCGAAAAGGATATAGTTGTATTTTTTTGTCGTTTGCATACTTACCAATCCTGTTTTTTGCGCGTTTTGTCTTTCACGTCGTCGTAATACTCGAAATATTTTTCCTTTAACTGCGTAAGCGACAAGGGCAACGGTTCGCCGTCGTTTTGCATACGCTCCAACATATCTTGTAATTCCTCAGGCGTAAAATCGGACAAATCGCTTTCCTCTCCGCACGATTGCAATAATTTTAATAAATCCAATTCCGACATTTTCAAAGCTCCAAATCGATATACTCGCCTTTGCAAGGTACGGTGATATGCGTAAAGCCGATTTCTTTGAGCTTTTCCACGATTTCCGCGCGCTTATCGCAAATCCTTTGCGTTTGATGCGCGTCGGAGGCGAAAGATATTTTTCTACCGCCTAACGCAAAATACCGTTCCAGCATTTTTAAATCGGGCACGCACAGCCCCTCTTGCGTTGCGGAATTCACTTCCAATATTTTACCTTTTTGAATAATCCCGTTAAAAATCGCGTCGAATTCTTGGGGAAATTCTTCGTAGCGCAACACTTTGTCCTCGTAAGGCGCGTAGCGCGTCGCGTAACCGAGATGCCCGACGATATCGTAAGGATAGGGCGCGTCCAAACTCTTTAAAATACAGGATAAATACGCTTTATACGCGTCCTCTCTATTCCTAAGTTTCCCATCTTGATAAAAAGGCGTTTTATAATAATACAACTTTTCGCCTAACCCGTGTACGCTATTCACGATAAAATCGGGACGGTATTTTTTAACGATAGCGCAGTAATTTTCCGTTGCCTCCGCGTCTTCGATATAACTAAATTCCACGCCGATAAGCACGTTCATTACGCCTTCGTAATCTTCCTGCAAATGCCTTGCGCTATGGAAATATCCCTCAACGTCAATCACGGGAATACCCCACTCGTTTTCTTTTTTGGATAAAAAATGGTCAAAATGCTCGGAAACACCGTAAAACGCCACGCCTTTACGTTGCGCCGTCGCCAACATATCCTTTAACTCGTCCACCCCGTCGTGTGAAAAGGTCGAATGGGTATGCACGTCCGTCAAAAATTTTTGCATAATCGTCCTCAACTTTCTTTATACCTTTTGATTATAGCACATTTTTTTTCCTTTCGCAAGCGCGCGCGTATGCGTAGCAGGAAAAAATTTTCCAACCCTTCCGTATTTTCCCTTTTCCGCTTAATTTTTATAAAAAACTACCCTATTTTCCCGCTTTTGCCAGCCATTTCCAACGCTCTGCGCTTGCTTTTTACCTTTGCAAAACTTTATAATAGGCTACGGACTTTTAAAAAAACGGGCGAAGTCGTTTCCCGTGAAACGGTATTTTTCGCCCGTTATTCCAAAGAATATAACGAAAAAAGGAACTACGTTTATGAAAAAATCAAACACGCTGATAGCCCTTCTTTTGGCGCTATCCTTTCTAACCCCCGCGCTGACGCTCGCGTCCTGCGCCAACGACGAAGAGCGCGAGGAAAGCGCGCCCTCCATTTCCGCGCCTTTACCCGAGGAGGAGGATTCGACGCAAACCGCGCCTCCCTCGGTAGACGAACAGCCTCCGCAAACGGAAAACACGGACAGTTCGGAAGAGGAAAAAGAGGAAGAACTCGCACCGCCGACGCAACCCGTCCTTTTAAAATCGCAATACATAAATTGTACGGGCAACGGCGTCAACTTACGCGCCGGCGCAGGTACGAGTTACGCCGTATTAGGGCAAGCGCAAACGGGTGAAAATTACGCCATCGTCGGAAAAACGGGGAATTGGTATAAAATTTATTATAAAAACAAACCCGCCTATTTATACGCCGATTACGGCGCGGTATTCACGATAGAGCAAAACCCGAAACAAGCGGTGGAAGACGTCATCTTAGAGGGCTATAAACTGCTCGGCGTACCGTACGTGTACGGCGCCGTCCGTTTCCACGACGGCAAAGGTAAACTTCTAAAAGGCTTTTCCACGCAAAAATTCGACTGTTCGTCTTTAATGCAATACATTTTCTATAAAGGCGCGGAGGTGCTTTTGCAGGTCAATACCCGCACGCAGGTCAAACAAGGCGAATACGTAGCCAAAAAAGACTTACGTCGCGGAGATTGTTTGTTTTTCACCAACGAAAGCCGTAAACATTTAACGGGCATTGAACGCGTCGGGCACGTCGCGTTATACTTAGGGGATAACTACATTCTCCACACCGCTTCCGATTACGCGCGCATAGAAAAAATATCCAACGCACGTTGGAAATTTTATATTGAAGCGCGCCGATTCCTTTAACTACACTTTTTTACCTCTTGATAAAACCGCGCCGAAGACTTTCTTCCGCGCGGTTTTTTCTATTTATTTTCAATTTTCTTTTCAGCAAGCGAGGCGCAAGTAAAAAAATACACCCGTTTCGCGCCCGCGTTTTTCAGCACGCGCGCACATTCGTGTCCCGTTTCTCCCGTCGTCATAATATCGTCCACGAGCAGTATCGTCGCGCCTTTACAAGCCTTACGCTTATGCACGTGATACGCGCCTTTTAAATTTTCCCGACGCTCGCGCATCGATAATTCTTTTTGTAAATTCGTGTCCCGCGTCTTCGTCAAAATCTCCTCGTCCGTTTGCGCCCAAACGCCCCTCGCTTTTAACCTTTTTTCTATGACGAACGCCAATTCCTCCGCTTGGTTATACCCCCGTTCCTTCCTTTTCGCTTTGGTCAACGGAACGGGTACGATGACCAGCTTTTCTCCGTTCAACGCATACCTGCCTACTCTAAATCCGTTTTGAAAGGCATAATTTAGCATTTCATCCACGAAAAAATAGACGAGGCGCAGTCCGCCGTTTTTTAATAAATTGACCGCCAACGCCACGGTGCCCGTATACACGAACGGCGACCAAGCCTTATTAAAACGGGGCGCGTGCGCTTTGCAATTTAAACATACGCCACCGCTCACCGTTTGCCTACCGCATACGGGACAAACGCGTCCTTCGTTCCTCGCAAGCGCGTTTTCGCACTCTGGACAAATGCGTTTTTTGGGATACTCGAACACTTCCGCTCTGCAAATATCGCAAAAGTATCCCTTCTTTACGCTCCAAGCGCGCAAACGCCTCAAAAGGCTTTTAATCCATTTCACGCTTTGCCTCCGCGTCCTTTTTTCGTTGATACCGTACGAGCAAATACGCGCCCAATACGCCTACGGCAAACAACGCCACTCCAAGAAGTATATCCAAAATCGGATTGACCGCCGTTTTATCCGCCCAGCTTATATATACCGCCAAAATATCCCCGTTGCAAAACATAGATAAAATCGAACCGAGCGACAAGCCCACAATCATAAAATACGCGGTATGCCTTGCGCGCGCAAACAATACCGTCAACGCTTTGGAAAAACCCAATAACCCTATTAAAAATCCGAGCGCAAGCCCTGCGTACACCAAAAATATCGCGGGATTTTCACGCCAATAGGTTACGCTTACGCTATCCACCAACGAGGAAAACCAACCCACCGCCATCAAAAACGCGCTCGCAGAAAGTCCGGGTACGATTTGCGTTACGCTCATTACCGCGCCCAAAAGAAACGCCAATAAAAAATGCCACCAACGAATCCCGTCGAACGCGTTTCCCTGCGCTCCGTTTTTCGACAACCACGCGGAAACGCCCCCGATAACGACGGGAAGAAAGACGCCGAGCGCAAATAACGCCACTCCTTTTTTCGTACGGGTCGCCTCTTTAATCTCGTCCGTGACGGCAGGGAACGCGCCCACCATTAAGCCCGCGAACAGACAAACGATAGCAAAGGGCAAAAATTCCAATAATTTTTTCACCGCCACGAATCCGAGCAACACGCCCAACACAAGACCGATACCGATAGGCAATAAAAAGACGAAACATTTTTTGAATTTTTTCAATAAATTGCCGAGCGCGTATAAAAATTGGTCGTACAATTTAAAGATAATCGCCACCGTTGAACCGCTTATCCCCGGCACGATAACGGCAAGACCGATAAAAAATCCCAATACCGCGCTTTTGCACCAACTCTTTTTGGTGTATTTAATAAGCTCTATCTCCATCTTTTCCCGTTCGCTCATCTTATCGCGCCCCCCTTTCTTTTTTTGCGTTGCAAAATTTTCCGAACCGCCCAAACCGCCAAAAGGGCGACCAACGCGCCCAAAAAACCGCCTACGGTATCCAAAAAAACGTCCGCCAGCTCTGCGCCCCGTCCGCCCGTAAAGGTTTGTAAACATTCGTCCACTATCGGCGTTAAAAGTATCAAGCCGAAGGGCAAAACGCAAAACGCTTTGTCTTTCGTATACGATAAATAACACCAAATAAGTAACGCGCCCAGCAGCGCAAATTCCGAAAAATGCGCTATTTTTCGAATAGCGTTATGCAAATTTTCGTACGCCTTGCCCTTTGCCGTTGCTACGCTGGAAGAGGGCGCAACCGATTGCGCAACGTTTTGTACCGCGTTGGTGACGGCGTGACTTTGCGCCGACGACTCCGCGCCCGTTTTCAACGAATTGGAAAAAATCCACGCAAAAACGAACGCGCAAGCAAAGGTAAGCGCAAAACGCGCTATCCAAATTTTTCTGTTTTCTCTTCTCATTTTTCCCATATATATTTATTATACGAAAAAAAGCAAATAAGGTCAATGCTTTACGGGATAAAATTTGAGAAAACGCAAGAAATTTTTCCGCAAAAAAAGGCATAAACCCCCAAAAAAAGCAAAAATTGCGGTGGCGTTATGCGTTATACTGTTATTATAGAATATATTTATGTAACCAAAAAAGGAATTTCAAAATGAACTACGTTAAAAAAATGTGTATTTTACGACAGGTCAAACAGGGCTTTTCGGGCGACGGGAAAACGCTTTCGGGATTAATCAAAGCCGAACAGTACGGTAAAAATCTTGCGATAGAAGTGTCCGTCATCAACTTCGCGCCCCTCTCTTCGGGGGAATATTATTGCATTTTATCGGACGGGAAATCACACGCCGAAACGCTACCCTTACGCGGAAAAAGTCTTTTTAATATCCTGACGGATATGGATATCTCCGAGGGGTTTTGCGCTATTATTTGTTTCGTAAAAGATTCCCTCACTCCCATAGCCTACGGCGTAAACGGCAACGGCTCTTATCATTGGAAAAGCATACTCGATACAGCCCTGCCCCCCTCCTTCCGTAAAAAAGAAGAAGGAGAACGGGAATTTGAAAGAACGCTCGAGGCGCAAGAACCGCCCCTTCCCGTTACCGAACCGCCAAGCGTGAACTACGACGACGAAACGGTTGCCACGCAAAACTATTACGAGGAGAACACCGATGAACAAGACGAGCCTACAAAAAATAGCCAAAATGCACCGCTTGAAAGCGCAAGTGAAGAACAAGATACGAAAGAAGGGGCTAACCCTTCGCAAAATGGAAATGCTGACGGCGTACTCCACCCGTTTACGACGGACACGGACGGGTATTATCAATCGGTAAAATCGGAAATGGACGGTCTGCTCCAAAAATACCCCAAAGACGACACGCTAAAAGGCGCGTTTTGTTGTAGCGAATGGATTCGCGTCAAAGGCGAGGCGGACAATCCGCAATATCTCGTCGGCTTGGTATACGAGGAAGGAAAGGTAAAATACGTTTGTTACGCTCTTTCGGCGGAAGACAAAAACAATCCGCCCAGCGAAATTCGCGACGTTTGCACCTTCGTCCCCACCACGCCGTTTTCGGATAATAAAGGATTTTTCATTATTTTCCAAAGCGCCTCCACGGGCGAATGTATCAAACCGATAAAAACCTAAACCGCCTTCGCCACTTTTATTTTTAGCCGTGGCAATCTCTTTTAAAATACCGAGCGGGCGCAAACAACACAACGGAAAACCATCCAAAAAGAAATAAATTACCCTGCTATACCTCCATAAAGCCAACCGTCGCGTGCATAACACACGCGACGGTTGACCTTTTTCAAGGGTGGAATGTAAATACTGTTTTCAATTTTTAAGAACTATTAGCCTTTACGATATTTTTCTACGCCGTCAATATTGATGATAGCAACACAACCGGATTTCATTTTACCCGTTGTGCCGTAGCCACCCGTATACGTCGTATTATTTACGTTAATCGTACCGCCCGAGCTAAATACTTGGAACGCCAAAGCTCCCGCATCAGAACCTGCGTATACTTCGCAGTTATTCAAAGTCAACGTAGCGCCACCTGCAACGGCTACTGCGTGCGATTTATCCGCTTTAATAATACAGTTTTCAATCGTCATATCGCCCATAGCGTATACGGCGGGTTGCATATTCTTCGTGTTGCGCGCAGTAACGGTAGCGCCTTTCATCGTCGAACCTTCAGGCAAAAGCAAGCCCGTCGTCGCCTCGTAATTACCGCCGTTGATTTCAACCGTTATGTTGTCGCCGTCGTAGTAAGAACAATCCAAAGCATATCCGTTCGTCGCCGTACTCGTATAATTTACGTCGTTCAAAACGATTTTAATATCGCCGTCGCCGTCAGGTTTAATCAAAGTAGAACCCGCGTCGTCGGACACGAAATTACCGCCGTTGATTTCAATAACGGCGTCTGCGCCTGCCTCGACGCTCACCAAACCGCTTGCGTTCAACGAAATTTCTTCGTCCGTACCGTCTACGGTCAAAGACGCGCTATCGCCATTCTTAACGGTGAACGCGTTTGCTACTTGCGACGCGTCTAAATCGTAACCGTTCAAATCAACGGTCACGTCACCGCTAATTTCAATGGCTTCCGTCAATTTGATATCCGCTTCAAGTCTTACGTCTTTGCCCTCTTCAAGCGCATCCGCCAAGCCGTCCGCGCTAATTACGGGATACTCTGCGTTCTTATCGTATTCCTTATCGAACGTATCTTCTTCGTAAGTATATTGCGTTGCAAGAAGTTGAATTGCAAAATCCGTACCAATCTTCTTGTTTTGATACTCGTTCCCTGCGCTCTCTCTCATCTTCAACGCGATGGTAGCGGTTACTTCGCCAA
>SVIX01000018.1 GCA_015069285.1 Clostridiales bacterium
AAAGCACGCTGCCAGGCACCCCGAAAGGGCACTTGTGCCCCGCTGGTAGTATTAGGGCTATGCCCGAAAAGTAAAAACCACTGGCTATGCCAGTGGATATTTATTGTATATCTTTTTCTTGTTTTTCTTCCAGAATAACGTGCATTTTGCAAAAATAAAAGGTCAAAATTTGCCAATTTTTCTTTTTTACCTTTCAACGTCCTTAAATTTATATTTTTACTTTATTTATCCGTTCTTTTATATTATAATATATTCGTTAGAATAAAATGCGGTAAGTTTTTTATTCTGTGAAAAAAGGAGGGTGTAAGAAAGATGATTTACAAAAAAAGCAAAGACGAGAAATTAACCGATTCGTTATTTGAAAATCCAACGAGCGAATACCGTGGCGCTCCCTTTTGGGCTTGGAATACCAAATTAGATAAAGACGAATTGCTTTGGCAAATCGAACAACTGAAAAAAATGGGTATGGGTGGTTATCATATTCACGTGCGTCAAGGCTTGGCAACGGAATATTTAAGCGACGAGTTTATGGATTTAATCAAAGCTTGCGTGGAAAAGGGAAAGCAGGAGGATATGCTCACTTGGTTGTACGACGAAGACAGATGGCCTAGCGGTACTGCGGGCGGAAAAGTCACCAAAGAAGTAAAGTATGGTTTACAACACTTGTTGTTTACCCCGAAAACGTTAAAAGAAGTAGAGGAATGTGAAGGTCTTAAACCGCATATATTGCCCGGAACGGTAAAACTTCTTGCTTGCTACGATATCCTTTTGGACGAAAACGGTTATATGGAAAGCTATCGCCGTATAGGCGAGAACGAGCCGTGCAAAGGTCGGCGTCGTTTTGCGTATTCCTTCCGTTATAGCCCTTGCGGACGCTTTAACGGCAGTAGCGCCGTAGACCCGATGAATAAAGAGGCTATCGATAGGTTTATCCAATTAACGCACGAACGGTATAAAGAAAAGGTCGGCGAAGATTTTGACGGCGCAGTACCCGCAATTTTTACGGACGATTTGAGCATGGGCAGAAATTACCCGTTGCGAAACTCCTTGGCGGAAGAAAGTACGTTTTATTCTTGGACGGAAGATTTAGAGGAAACTTTCAAAAAGGCAAAAGGGTATTCGTTGTTAGATAATTTACCCGAAGTATTTTATAATTTAACGGAGAATCGTCCCGCAACGACGCGCTACGATTATTTTGACCACGCTACGGAGCGTTTTATGGACGCAGTTGCGAGAAATTGCGGAAAATGGTGTGACGAAAACGGTTTGGGATACACGGGACATTTCTACGGGGAAGAATCGTTGGAGATACAAGCACTTACCACGGGTGACACGTTGCGAGGGTATAGTGCGTTCTCTTTGCCGGGAACGGATTTATTGGCGGATAGCGTATACTTGGCGCAACAAAAACAGGTTCAATCGTCGGTGCACCAATACGGCAGGGAAGGCGCGATTTGTGAGTTGTACGGCGTAACGGGTTGGGGTTTTGATTTCCGCGGACATAAATTCCAAGGCGATTGGTTGTCTGCGCTCGGCGTAACGACGCGCGTACATCACTTGTCTTGGTTAAGTATGAAAGGGGACGCAAAACGTGATTTCCCTGCAAGTATTCATTATCAGTCCTCGTGGTACGAAAAATATAAGTACGTAGAAGACCATTTCGCGCGTGTGAACACGGCGCTTACGCGAGGTAAGCCCGTCGTGAAATTAGCGGTATTGCATCCGATAGAAAGTTATTGGCTTTCGTACGGAGCGGTAGACGTATCGGCGGGGGATTGCGCGACGCAAGAAGAACGTTTTCAATCGCTTGCGAAGTGGTTACTTTCCGGTACGGTGGACTTTGATTACTTGAGTGAATCGACGTTGCCTACGCAATATACGCGCACGGAAAATAAAGTGTTAAAAGTAGGTGAAATGGAATATACGACGGTGCTCGTTCCGCCTATGCGTACGATACGCCAATCCACCTTGGATATATTGCAAGACTTTGTAAAACGGGGCGGGAAAGTCATATTTGCAGGCGAAGCGCCTACTTGCGTGAACGGCGCTTTGTCGAAAAACGCGCAATCCTTGTACGCGTCGGCGGAAAAATGCGCGTTTGAAAGATTGGAAATTTTAGCGAAGGTGAACGGTTGTCGTGAAGTAAGTATTCGCTACGAAGACGGTAAAGAGATGCAACACTTGCTTTATAATATGCGTGAAGATAGCTCTTGCCGTTGGTTGTTTATCGCTCGTTTCGTGAAACCGAGCGTGGACGATTATAAAGCGGACAATACGATAATTACCTTAAAAGGCAATTATAAACCCACCGTATACGATACGTTGACGGGAAAAATCTATCCCGTAACGTATAAAACGGAGAACGGAAAAACGGTAATTCCGTATTCGTTCTACGCGCACGACAGTTTATTGTTGAAGTTAGAGAAAACGGAAGACGGGGAAGCCTTCCAAACGCAAAAAACGGAACACGAAAGAGTAACACGCACAGAATTTACGGATAAAGTGGAGTATACCTTATCTGAGCCGAACGTTTTGCTTTTGGATATGTTCAGATATTCTTGGGATAAGAAAAACTGGAGCGAGAAGGAAGAAACGTTGCGTTTGGACAGAAAGTTGCGCTCCTCGTATGAATATCCGCTTGGAAGAGATTGTCAACCTTGGGCAATTCCCGACGAGGCAGTTAAAGATTTCCCTTATTTAAAGTTTGAGTTTAACAGCACGGTGGAAACGGAATGTACGCTTGCCTATGAGGAGGCGACGGAAATTGAGTTCAACGGCGAACGGGTGGAAATAAATCCTATCGGTTATTTCGTGGACAAGGCGATTAAAAAGACTGCTCTACCGAAATTAAAACGCGGTAAAAACGTCTTGATTGTACGCGTTCCGCTCAGTAAACGTATCGGTTTGGAAAATATGTTTATTCTCGGTGATTTCGCTGTAAAAGTAGAAGGCGCAACGGCGAAAATCGTCAAACGCGAAAATAAAATTTCCTTCGGGTCGATTACCTCGCAAGGATTGCCCTTCTACGGCGGTGCAATTACTTACCGTATCCCCGTGAATACGCCCGATTGCGCGTTACGCGTACAAACGAGTTTATATACGGGCGCGGTCATATCGGCAAAATTGGATGGAAAAGAGATAGGGAATATCGCCTACGCGCCGTATACGCTTACGATAGAGAACGTAGAAAAAGGCAAGCACCTTTTGGAACTTACTTTATACGCAACCAGAGAAAACTGTTTCGGGTATTTGCACTATTGTGCGCGAGATTGGAAATATATTGCCCCTGCGTATGCTAAGCAAGGCGAAGAATGGTCTTACGAATACGTATTGAAAGCAACGGGTATCGAAAAATCGCCCGTGATTGAAATTTTAAAAAAATAAAAGAGGTAAAAAACTTGCCGTCCGTATAGGTTATACGGACGGCTTTTGTTGGTCTAAATATTCGATTTTGTCGTTTTATAAAGCTAAACGAAAGCGCTTATTTTTTAATATTAACGTCAAGTTGATTGAAGGGAATCTCAATACCGTTTGCGTCAAATTCCGTTTTTACCTTTTCTAAAAGGTCGAAATGAACCGTCCAATAATCTTCGCTTTTCGTCCAAACTCTGGTGACGATATCGATACTGCTACTGCCGTGGTTAGAAACGCGTACGAAAGGAGCGGGGTCTTTTAAAACGAGTTCGTGATTTGCGCAAATATTCGTAATAATTTCTTTTGCTTTTTCAAAATCGCAATCGTAAGCAATACTAAAGGTATTGTCGACCCGTCGAATATCTTTTTCCGAATAGTTTACGATTTCCGAGGAAGAAAGCGTACCGTTCGGTAAATATACCACTTTATTATCGGGCGTACGGAGTTTCGTTTGGGTGATTCTAATTTCTTCCACCGTACCCGAATATCCCAACGCTTCAATATAGTCGTCAATCTTGAAAGGACGGGTTACGATTAACATAACGCCACCGGCAAGATTGGATACGGCGCCGTTTACGGCTAAACCGATACAAACGCCTGCCGAAGCGATAAGCGCGGTAATTCCGCTCGTGTCGATTCCAACGTACCCGATTAAACATACGACGACGATGATTTTCATACTCAGTTTAAAAATGTAAACAAAAGTGCGGGAAATCGTTTTGTCTAAGTTTTTCTTTTCAAAACGTTTGGCAAATCTTCTTGCAAGCGCGTTAATAACTTTGAAAGAAACGAAAAGTAATATAAGCGCAATAAGAAGTCTAATGCCGGTAGAGGTTGCCCAATTTACGATTGAATTTAAAATTGCTTGCCAATCCATAAAATTATTTCTCCTTTAAAATAGATTTTTTGTTAATCAACTATTCTCTGTGACATAGCCTTAATAATAAAATAATATCATTTTTAAGTCGGAAAGTCAACGGTTTGAGATAATATTTATATTAATTATTACTTTCAAAAATTTACAAACTTAGTTTAGTAAAAAGTGAAGAGCGAATAAGCAATAAGTAAATCGACAAGCCCTCATCACATCAAAGTTGTGGATGTAATCCGCGTTAGCGGTATGTCATTCGCTATTAGGCGTGTATGTTATCAAACTGAAATGCCATACGACTACGTCAATTCCATACATAGCTACGCTATGATTACATACCAAACTTTCAGTTTGTATAAAAGCTGTATCAAAATGATACAGCTTTTATGGTGGAGACAACAGGACTTGAACCTGTGACCTCTCGCATGTGAAGCGAGCGCTCTAACCAACTGAGACTATGCCTCCGTATTTAATTTTAACTATGGTCATTATAGCATCATTAAAATAAAATGTCAACCGTTTTATTGGTGAAAATTATTTTTATAATTTTTATAAAATTTATTGACAAGACGAGGTAAAAGTGGTATAGTATTCATACGAATAAATTATTATAAGGAGTACTGCGTGCTGGCGAAGTTTAAAAAGGTCGTAAATATCGTAAGTATTGGGTTTTTAAGCCTTGCTATCCTGTTGGCTATTCTCTTGGTGGGAACGCGTATTTTCGGGTTTACGCCCTATACCGTGCTCTCGGGGTCGATGGAACCCCGTTTCCCCGTCGGGTCAGTCGTGTACGTTCGCAAAATCGACCCTGCCGAATTGCAAACGAGGGACGTCATTACCTACGTTATCGACGGCGGAACGGTAGTAACGCATAGAATTATTGAAATTATCCCCGACGAGGAGGACGCTTCGGTGCTCCGTTTCCGTACCAAAGGGGATAACAATAATATCACCGACGGCGAGCCGATACACAGCAACAATATCCTTGGAAAAGTTGCGTTTTGTTTGCCGTTGTTAGGCTATGTTTCGCATTATATACAAACACCGCCTTGGACGTATTTCGTGATTGCTATCGTTTTGATGATGCTACTGCTTGCTTTTATCCCCGATTTATTGGAAAAGGCGCTCGCCGAAGAAAAATCGGACGACGGGCAAACGGACGAGAAAAAAGAATAAAAGCCGAACGGCTTATAAAAATAAAAAATATATTCCCCTAAAAAGGGAAAGGAGAAAAGTCTTATGACAAAGAAGAAAAAACTCATTTTGGCGCTCGCGGCGTTTTTCAGCGTCGTGGCAATCGTGGCGATCAGCGTGCTTGGTACGATCGCGTACTTAACCTCCTCCTCCACGGTAACCAACACCTTTACGATCGGTAACGTTAGTATCACGATGACGGAATCGAAAGTAAACACCGACGGTGAGATTATCAAAGACGATAATGGTAATGCCACCCAAGTTATTAGTAATACCTATACGCTTATGCCTGGTGTAACATATACCAAAGACCCGAAGATTACCGTAAGCGCGGGTAGCTCGGAATCGTATTTGTTCGTTATGGTAAGAAACGATATTAAAGCCATTGAGGAAGTAACGGGTGCGGATTATAAAACGATGCACGACCAAATGCTTGATAACGGTTGGAAGGAGCATACCACGACGAGTACGAGTACCGTATACGTGTATTGCGGTGAAAAGGGCGTAAAGATTCACGAAGACGACGTAGAGGGCGACCCTACGGGCGTAGGCGGTGCAAGCGAGGTAACCATTCCAGTATTTGAATGTTTCAAAATTCAATCGCAAGTAGAAAATCTTCCGAAGTATAATTCGGCGACGATCGTATTGCGTGCGTTTGCCGTACAAACCTCCGGTTTCGTAGACGACGGTACGCAAACCGCAGAACAAAAGGCTTGGATTGCGCTTACGGAAGAATACGGATTTATCCATACTACCTAATCCGTAGTCGTAAGGTTACGATTGGATTTAAAAAACAAGGAGCACTTTGACGGCGCTATGATAAAGAAAAAGATTATCGTCAGTTTAATTATACTCGCCACGCTATTGACTTTTTGCGTAGGCGTAACGTTGGCGTATCTTATGACGGCGTCGGACGAGGTGACGAACACCTTTACGGTTGGTAAAATTGAACTTGAACTCACCGAAACGACGGGGGCTGACTACGCGTTAGTCCCCGGCAAAACGGTGCAAAAAGACCCGAAAATTACGGTAAAGAGCGGTAGCGAGTCTTGTTGGCTGTTCGCGGAATTGAAAAAAACGAACGGTTTTGACGAATACGTTACCTATCAAGTGGCGGACGGGTGGACGGCGCTCGACGGTTACGACGGGGTATATTACCGTAGCGTAGCCAAAGCGGAAACGGATTTTGAGTATACGATTTTACAAAACGATTGCGTAACGGTGAAAGACACGCTCACGGAAGAAAAGATGGCTTTGATTACGCAAAATCCCACGCTGACCGTATACGCGTACGCAGTACAAAGCGTAAACGTAGCGACGGCGGAAGAGGCTTGGGGGATTATGCAGACGAGCTTGCAGGAGTAGACGAAGATGAAATTTGGCAAATGGAAACAATGGAAGACGGTTGCGCTTACGCTGTTATTGGTAATCACGATTATCGTAACGGCGGGGGGTTCGCTTGCCTATTTTACCGATTCACGCGAAACGACCAACGTGTTCACCGCCGGGAACGTCTATATCTCGCTTAGCGAAGCGGAGGTGAAAAGGGACGATGCGGGAAATCTCGTGGAAGACCCTGATAAAGAGCGTATCCAAGGCGCGGAGATTGGGAGCGTTACCGACGTCGTGAAAGACTACGGGAGCGTATATCCGGGGCAAACGGTATGGAAAGACCCGACGGTTAAAAACGTGGGCGATGATAGCGCGTGGGTTGCGATGAAAGTGATAATTTCGGACGGCGCAGGCGATTTACATAAGATTATGGGCTACTACGGCGTCGATGCAATCGACATTGAAATTTTGCTCGGCGGAGGGCTTTTAGACGAGCATATCCACGTGGGCGATTGGAACGGGATTTCCAACGTATGCCATAACAATAAGTACGCGATGGCGCAAATTCCCAACCGTACGGAAGGGGTATACGATTTTTACTTTTTCATGTTGCAACCGCTCCAAAAAGGGGAAGAGGTGACGCTTTTTGATACGCTCACGATTGACCCTTCTTGGAATAATGAGGATATGCAGGAACTCAAAGAATTACAAATCCAAATTCAGGCGTTTGCCGTACAAAAATTTGGGTTTACCGATTGTTTTAGCGCGATGCAAGAGGCGTTTTCGGAGCATTTTGCGAATTGCGTTTAAACGCTTAATCATTCTCTACGCATAATAGCGTAGAGCTTTAAGGTATTTAGTGTATTTATTTTTTTTAACGCGCGCGCGTGCATACGCGCGTAAGGAAATTTACAAAGGAGGTTAAAGTATGTCGTCAACGAAATTTAAATTGATAGCCGTTATCGTTACGCTCGTAATTACTTTGGCTTTCTTTTTACATTCGACGTTTGCGTATTTTACCGACGCCGTCGTTACCCCTAAGAGCGTAATAGCCACGGGTAGCACGAGCGTGGAAATCGTGCAGTCAGAACCCGTAGGCGGTGAACAAATGCCCGACGGTTCGTTGCGGATTATGCCGGGGCAAATCGTAGAAAAGACCGTGTCGATTAAAAATACGGGCACGTTGCCCTTGTACGTTCGCGTAAAAGTTGCTCCAAATATCGTTTTGGCGGAAGCGTACGAGGCGTATGCAAATGAAATTGATTATTCTTTGATTGGCTTTGATTTTGACCAAACGAATTGGTTGTATCAAGACGGGTACTACCATTACCGTATCTCGCTTTTAAGCGAGAAACAAGCGGAGAGTTTGTTTACGCAAATTCAGTTTAGCCGTCAAATGGGAAATATTTACAAAGACGCGAAGTTATTCGTGACCGTCCGTATTGAAGTGGTGCAAGCCAACAATAACGGCGATAGCGTATTAACCGCCACGGGTTGGGCGGTTGCTTCGGAAGGAGGCGCGGTATGACGAAAAAACGGAAATGGTCGCTCGTAAGCGCGCTCCTGTGTTTGTTTGCCGTGGTATTGACGCTTTCGTTTACTTGTTTGCGCGTATTCGCCGTGGAAAAGCAAGAGGACGAAAAGGTCGTGCTTGGGGAAAGCGTTTCTAAAATCGCCGTTTTGTATAAAGGCGCGGAAGAACGCTCCATTACTTTAAAAGAAGACGAGAAAGAAACGCTCGTAGGACATATTACAGGCACGGACAGCACCGCGCGCAGTTGGCAGATTTTAACGCCCGACGGGAAAGAATGGGTCGGAATTTCAGGCAAAACGCAGGAAAACTTGCAGGTAAGCTACGCGTTGGTGGGCAGTATGCTCAACGACAACGGACGCGCGTACGTGCGCTGTACAGTTATGGACGGGGACGACTTCTATTACAGCGAACCCGTAGAAATCGTAGTGGCTTATCGCGCAGGCGACGGCTTTGCGGAAGAACCTGCGCCCGTGATGGCGAAGTTCGCCACTTCGTACGCGTTGCGAACGCTTGCGGAAACGGGCGAAGAAGAGGAATTAAAAAATTATACCATCGTTATCAATTACATTTTCGATAACGGCGCGCTTGCCTTTGAACCGTACGGCGCTTCGGTCGCTAAGGGCAGTAATTTTAACGCAACGGTTACGAGTCCGACGGTCGTCGGCTATAAACCCTTCCGTCGTGTTGGCGAGAATTACGTGGAGGCGGATACGGTAGAACTCAATTACGAAAACGTAAACGAAGATATTACCGTCAACGTTATTTACGAGCCGGATATGGTAGAATTTTCCGTGCATCACCACTTACAGGACTTGGTGGGGGACGACTATTCCTTGCAAGCGGATTATATCACCAAAGGCAAGGGCTTGACGGGGAGTATCGTGCCTGATAAATTGGCGCTTACGGAAACCGAACTTCCCGGCTTTAAGGCGCTTGCGTATGAAAAGTTGGAAGTGGCGGCGGACGGGTCTACCGTCGTGGAAATCCGTTACGACAGAAATTATTATTTGATTCAGTTTGAAATGAACGGTGGTTACGGTTCAGAACCGGTGTATACCCGTTACGGCTCGAAGGTGGGCGTAAACAATCCTATCCGCCACGGATATTTGTTTGACGGCTGGGAGTTGGTATCCTACGGCGGAGTAGAACCGAGCGCCGAACAAAAAACGATGTACGATATCAATACGGCGCAAATTACCGTACCCAACGCAAATCTTATCTACCGCGCGCGGTGGATTACGCAACTTACCACCTATTCGATGGTGTTCTGGGGCGAAAATATCGAGGACAATAAGTTCAGTTATTGGGGACATTTGGAAAACTTGCAAAGTATGTCGGGTTCGTACGTGGACGGGGAAGACCGCGTTGACGAAATTGGCAGAAGCGATTTGGATTACTTTACCTACAACGATTCGCTTACCGATAAAAACGTACTCGTGGAAGGGGACGGTTCTACCGTCGTCAACGTATACTATACGAGAAACCGCTACACCATCACCTTTAAGGCGAAAGGACTTTGCTCGATTGAAGAAAATCACGTGCATAGCGACGCGTGTTATACTACCGTTTGTTTCAGCGGTCACGAACACGACGAAACTTGCGGTGGCGTTTTGACTTGTACGAAGACGGAACACGTAGCGCACACCGACGAGTGTATTATTTGCGGAATAGAGGCGCATACGCACTCCTCCGCTTGTTGCGGTTTGTCCGAACATACGCATACCGTATCCTGTTGGCGGAACAACGTAGGAACCCAAAGCACGCCGAGCGGTGCGCCGACGCAAAACGTGGAAGACGGGTATATTTACTACCGCCGTCCCTTTTATTACATTTATATCAAAGGTACTTGGTACCGTTATTCGAGTTGGGGCGCGTCCAGCGGGGACGTCGTAGACCCTTCTTGCGGAAATACCGAGCATACGCACGGTAGCGCGGATTGCGATTGTTCGCAATCGGAGCATACGCATACGGAAAGCTGTTACAAAGACGAATTGCATCAACACGACGCGAACGAGTGTTTCAGCTACGAATGCGGTATTCCCGCGCATATCCATACGGACGGTTGTAAAGTGTTGGACTGTGGAATTGTTACGGGGCATACGCACTCCAATACCTGTCTTTCGCCTAACTCGACGAATACGGTAAAGACCGTCACCGCAAAATATCAGGCGAGTTTGCAAAATATTTGGCCGATTACCGACGATAACGGAGTAACCTATAACGACGGTCAGCGTTGGAAACCGTCGAGTTCGAATACCTATTCGCAGGTGCTCGTATATATTTCCGATATGCCGGGCGAAGATTTTACCTTGACGGCGGAAACGAGTTCGGAAACGCTGTATACGATGAACTATTACAAGGAAGTTCTGCCCGGGCAAGCGTATACGCATACCTATGAGAACAGGAACTTTAATTTGGAATTTACCATCACGGCAAGATATAACTATCTGACGGAGGCGGAAGACTTTTTCGACATCAACGGGTTTGAAAAGTGGGCGTCCAACCCTGCCTTTGTAAACGGACAAATCGAATTCGGTAACGTCGGCGGAACGGCGGATTTCTATTACACTCGTAAGGTCACCTCACAGTTGCAGTTTAGAAGTAACGGGATTATTTTATCGGAGCATACCAAAACGGGTATTATGTACGGACAAAGCTTGAAGGAGCATTATTTCGTACCCGAATACCCTGCGACGTTAGAGCCGAACGCCTTTGCGTTTGCAGGTTGGTATACCTCTCCCGGACATTTCAACGGTACGGAAGTGGATTGGGATAGCGCGACGATGCCTGCCGGCGACGTTATGTATTACGCGAAGTGGGCGCCCGTAACGCATACCGTAAAGGTATATCTTACCGACGCGCTGGAAACGCAAATCGGGGAAACACAATACGTAGCGCACGGCGAACTCGCGTTAGCGCCTACGCAACACGTTTCCAACGGCAACTATATTTTCCAAGGCTGGTTCTACAAAGAAGAAGAGAACGGGGAAATAGTCGAAAAGCCCTTCCTGTTCAACGGTATTCCCGTTTTGCAGGATTTGAACGTGTACGCGCGTTGGAGCTCGCACGTATCGGTGAATTATACCATTCATTACGTTTTATTTAAAACGAAAGAAAGTATTGCGCCCGATACCGTCGGGCAGGCAATCGCAGGGCATAACAAAACCTTTATCGCCAAAGCGGGGACGGAGCTGAACGCGGGCTACCAAGAAGGGTATTATCCTTTGACGAACAGCCATACCGTTACAATGAGCGCGGAGAGCGACCACGAATACACCTTCGAATACGTATACGTGGAATCGATGCCCTATCTCGTACGATACGTAGACGAAAACGACAATCCCGTCTACGCAGAGAAAAAGGTATTGGACAACAACCTTTCCGTCGTGACGGAAACGTTTGTAAAAATTGAAAAAATGATGCCTGACGCTTATCAAAAGCGTTTGGTGTTGACGGCGTCGGGCGAAGACGCCAACGGGGACGGCGTTAAAGACGGTAACGTGATTACCTTCCGTTATCAATCGGACGAAGTACACGCGTACTATCGCATCGTGCACTATATCCAAAATATCGCGACGAACGACTACCGCGAATACCGTTCGGAAGAAACGGTGGGGATTATCGGTTCGACGTATACGGTAGAACCTATTTCCTTGACGGGCTTTGCCTTTAACGGCGCGCGGACGGTTATCAACGGCGTCAGCAGTCCCGTAACGGCTACGCAAGTCGTTGCAACGCTTACGGAAAACGGTTTGTTGGTGGAATTGTATTACGACCGCGTCAACGTACAGTATACCGTCAACTATTTGGAAACGGGTACGAATAAGGTATTGCACGAGGCGAAGACCGTCGACAGTATTTTCGGCGCGCAGGTCGTAGAATACGCGCCCAAGCTTACGCGTAGCGGTTATACCTTAGTAGGCGACGAGGTCAAAGCGTTATCTTTGTCAATGTCGCATAACGTTATCAACTTCTACTATCAGGAAACGGTGTATTCTTTGAAGTATGAAATCGTCGGTATGGACGGTTGCGGTTCGCTTTCCCTCAAAGCGGAAAACGTTTCCGCCGTGACGGGCGTTCCAAACGGTTCGACGCCGACAATCGCAAACGGTTATCATTTCGTCGGCTGGTTCTTGGATTCGGCTTGCACGCAGGCGGTAGACGAGGCGTGGGTAGACCCGTCGACCTTGCGTTTGCTTCCGCAATCGGGCGGTATTTGGTTGGCAAATCAAACCTATTACGCGAAGATTGACCCCAATTTTACCACGCTCACCATTCATACGGTAGGCGCGCAGGATATTGACGAGGAACAGGCGTTTGTTTTCCGCGTGCAAGGCGTATCGGAAGAAACGAAAGGGGTCGACCTCACCGTTACGGTGTTTGGAAACGGTAGCGTTACGATTGGAAATTTAAAGATTGGCGAATATAAAATTACGGAAATCACCGCTTGGTCGTACCGTTATCAGCCGGACGAGGAAAGTAAGACGGTTGCGCTTGCGATAGACGCGACGCAAAACGCCGTTACTTTCTCGCTTATCCGTACGCAAACGAAGTGGTTGGACGGACAGTCCGTAGCGACGGAAATCATTGATTAAAAGAGGATAGAACGCTGTGAAAAAACTCTCCAAAAAATTGATAGTTGCGTTGGCGTGCGTCTTTCTCGTTGCCTGCGTTGCCGTGGGTTCTACGGTGGCGTACCTGCTGACGAAAGCACCGCCGTTGGAAAATCCGTTTACGCCCGTATACTTAACTTGTGAAACGGAAGGGAGCGTGAAAACGGGCGTCACCGTAAAAAATACGGGCGACACGGACGGGTATATTCGCGCGACGCTCGTTTGTAATTGGGTTTCCGAAACGGACGACGCAGTTCACGCAACCGCGCCCAAAGAGGGCGTCGATTATACGGCGACTTGGAATACGGATACTTGGTTTCAAGGCGCGGACGGATTTTATTATTACAAAACGCAAGTGCGCGCAGGTGAGGCTACGGACGCTTTGGTAAGCAATTTCGTACGAGTAAGCGAACCTCCGCAAGGATATAAATTGACGGTGCAAGTGCTTGCCAGCGCGGTGCAAAGTCAACCGGCTCAAGCCGTGCAATCGGTATGGAGCGTGACGGTGTTACCCGACGGAACGCTTTCCGCATAAAAGGAAAAGGCTCTGTCACGTTACTTGGTTGATTTTTTACGGAAAAATCCTACGAAATACTGCGTATTTTGCTCGCTTTCGTACAAGTTAAGTACGCGCGCTCACAAAATATTTGTCTTTCTTGGATTTTTCTCGTAAAAACACAGAAAAATAGATTTTTGTTAATCAACCATTCTCCGTGACATAGCCAAGAAAAAAAATAAAAGAAACGCTCCGTTTTGGAGCGTTTTCCTTTTGTCCGTATATATGCCCCGATTGCCATACGACAAAATTCGAGCGTCGAAAAAGGTAATTTTCGCCCGAATGGGGATAACCGCATATTTGGGGAAACGCAAGTTTAAAAAAAGGATAAAACCTGACGAAAAATTCCTTTTTTCGTCAAGCAAAAAAAGAGCGTGCGATAGGGGAGTTTTTATGCGGGTAACCGCATTTGTGGCAGGCAGGTATGCGTTGAACGCAAAAAAACGCTTGCGGGTAACCGCAAGCGTTCTCGAAAAAATCCTTCAAATTATAAAGTCAAACAATCAAACATACCGCCCGTTTCCAAATCGTTGAAGATAAGTTCTCCTTTTTCGTAAACGAGATAGGAATGAGGCGTTCCGTCTTTGGGGAGGGCGACACTACCGCAGTTTGCGTAGATTGCGCCCTGCTCCAATGTTTGGTAAGAAGGCGAATGGAAGTGCCCGTTTAAGAGTAAATCCCCCGCTTTCAAAAGGGGCGGATTGTCGGCGTTGAATAAATGCCCGTGCGTTAAAAAAAGCGTTCTTCCGTTATCGTCGATAAGCGCGTAATCGGCAAGGCAGGGAAATTCCAAAACCATTTGGTCGACTTCGCTATCGCAATTACCGCGAATCGCCGTAATTTTATCTTTCATAGCGTTGAGCATAGCAAACACTTTTTTAGGCGCGTATTCGGCGGGGAAATCGTTTCTCGGTCCGTGATAGAGCAAATCGCCGAGTAAAATAAGCCTGTCCGCGTTTTCGCGTTCGAAGGCGGAAAGGAGCTGTTCGCACCAATACGCCGAGCCGTGGATATCCGAGGCAATTAAAAGTTTCATAACATATTCCTTACAGTTTGATTTTATTTAACACGCCCTTCGTGTAATGGGCAAAGCCTGCATCGTTGGGGTGTAACCCGTCCGTGAACAGGGAAAGATCTTGAGGGATATCGTCCGCCAAATCAAGGATTTGGGCGTGGACGACCTCTTTCGCGATACGGCTAATTTCGTCCTTAACGTCTTGAAAAGAACCGACGGGACTATCCGTTGCGCTGTTTGCGCGCCATATCGGCAATATGACGAACACGGGTACGTCTTTATGCAACAGCGCAAGTTTTTGGAAAAACGCCTCGCAGTTAGCGGAGAATTCTTGCATAGAGGTTCTACCCGCCCAATCGTTTGTGCCGAACGCTACGAATACGGCGTCGGCGTTATAATTAGAAGTTTCGTCTATCATACAGACGTCGAACTTAGCGCCACCGACAGCGAAGTTGAAAATTTCCGCGTCGAACGCATATGCAATTTGATTTGCGTACGAGTTGGCGGGGGATTGCGCGTCGTGCCCGAACGTAATGGAATCGCCGTGGAATACGAAACGGCGTTTTGGGGTGAACGGCGAGATAGACGCACCGTCGGACAAAGTGATGTTTTTTAGTTTCGTCGTGACGGTGTAGGGAAAAAAGAGTGTGACTCGTTTTTCGCCCTTCGGTAAACGCGTTTGGTATTCGCCACAATAGTTTTTCGCAGGACTTTCTCCGATTAACGCGTATTCCTTGCCGTTGATATACAGCGCAAGGTTGTAAAAGTTTCTTGACGTAGCAACCTCAACGGCATAGGAAAATGCGAAATATTCGCTATCTGTGTAAAAATCCAAACGTACGCCTGCCGAAGCGTCGCCTATCTTTTCAAAACCAGGGGGTGAGATACGCTGTGCCTGTGCGCGGTGCATACGGTGAAAAAGGGCAAAGCCGTCCTCAAACTCAATTTCCGTCGCCCCGAGCGTGACGGAGCGGATTTGTTCGTTGGTAAGTTGCATAAAAAACCTCTTAAAATATAAACTTCACGATATCCATTTCTTCGGGTAAATTTGTTCCGCTATCTAAAAGCGAGGCGTAGTCTTTCATAAGTTGCGGAAGTTCCTCTTCCTTGAAACTGCGGTAGGGGAATTCCGAATAGTTCACCGCTTTATTCGCCAATAAATTGATGGCGGTGGAAACGAACTCATGACTTTCCGTAATCCCTTTAATGGTGACGTTGTTTTTCAACGCGTATTCCAAATTGACGGGGATACTTTTACAAGTGGGAGCGCAAAACGCTACGAAAGCGTCGCGCTTGACAAGTGGAAAGAGTACGGAAGGTTCGCTACGGTTTGCGTACGCAAGATAAACTGCGCCGTCGGCGAGTTTTCCGCCCGTGGCGTTGAGTACGTTTTGTTTTAACGTTTCGTCGTTAGAAAAAGTATAATAAATACCGCTTTTTTTCGCGCGCGCCAAACGCTCGGCGTTATTGTCCGCCAAAATAGGTACGGCGCGGTGGTAAATTAAAATTTGACAAAGTACGTTGGCGTATAAGCCACCGCCGAGAATTAAAATATGCTGACCGACGGTAATTTGCATTTCGTCCACGACTCGTTCGGCGAGCGCGATAGCGTCGATTAAGAACGCGCCCTCGTCCGAAACGGAAGCGGGGAGCGGATAAACGTCGTCAACCCCTGCAAGTACGAAATCGCGGTAAAAACCGTCCGACGTTTCCCCTGCGATTTTTAAACCGTTAGGGGAGAGTTCGTCTTCCGTAACGCCTGCAAGATATACGCGTTCCCCTTTTTTGATAAACGAATCCTCGCCCGCCTCGGTGACTTGCCCGATGGCGAACCTGCCGAGAATAAAAGGGGATTTTACTTTAAGCGCGCCTGAATAAACGGCTACGTCCGATTCGGTGAGAAGCGCTTTGGTAATTTTTACTTTGACCTTATCGTCGGACAATTTTAAATCGGGTACGCTTACGTGCTGTAGGTTGTGCGGATATGCTAATTGCCATGCTTTCATAAGAGAAAATTCCTCGTTGTTTTCGCGTAAATTTGGGCGGTTGCCCTTGCGAACAAGATAAGTATAACGCATTTTCTTCAAATTTGCAACTATTTTTTGCAAATTGCGTTAAAAACAGTTGACGAGAAAGAAAAAAAGCGTTATAATTGGTAAGCATTGAAAAGAAAATGAATAGCGAGGTGAACATAAATGAAAGCGGAAATTCATCCCAATTATCACGAAGTAACGGTTACTTGCGCTTGCGGTGCAACGTTTAAGACCGGTACGACGAAAGACGGTGAAGTATTAAAGGTTGATATCTGTAGCAACTGCCACCCCTTCTTTACGGGTAAGCAGAAGTTGGTTGATACCGGTGGTCGTATCGATAAGTTCAAAAAGAGATACGGTATGTAACAAAAGCAAGGCTTTAAGGTGCCATTACGGTATCTTAAAGCCTTTACTTTTACGCGCGTGCGCGTAAAGCGAGATGAGAATATGAGTAAAAAAACAAAAAAACAAGCTTGCGTTTCCATTGGCGGTCAAGCGGTAATGGAAGGGGTTATGATGCGCGGTAAAAGCTCGATGGCTACCGCCGTTCGCGACCCGGAGGGAAAAATTCAGGTGGAAAGCGAACGCTTAACTCCACCCGAAAAAAAGAGTAAATTTTCACGCTTTCCTTTCGTGCGGGGCGTGGTTAATTTCGTGCAATCGCTTATTGACGGTAACCGTATTTTAATGCGTAGCGCGGACGTTGCCGTGGGCGACGAGGAACAGCCGACGAAGGCGGAGAAGTGGTTGCAAGAAAAACATAAAATCGATTTGGGCGGGGTATTGGACGTTATTGCGGTCGTGCTTGGCGTCGTGCTGGCGCTGGGGATTTTTATTGCCCTGCCTCAATTTATTACCGGCTTTTTGCCCTTTGATAAGACGAGCAGGGGTTGGGACGGCGTTTGGTTTAACTTGATTGAAGGCGCTATCCGCTTGCTTATTTTTATTGCGTACGTTTTGCTTATTTCGCTAATTCCTACGCTAAAACGGGTGTTTATGTACCACGGCGCGGAACATAAAACGATTACCTGCTTTGAAAAAGGGCAAGAATTGACGGTGGAAAACGTGCGCGAATGTTCTCGCGTACACGACAGGTGCGGTACGACCTTTTTATTCTTCGTAATGGTCGTAAGTATTTTGGTTTTTTCCATAGCGAACGTAGTGGTTGCCGAATGGTTGTATACGGATAACGCGAGGTTGAATAACCTTATTCGTTTTTTATTTAAAATTTTATTGTTGCCCGTAGTGGCGGGTGTGTCGTACGAAATTTTGCGTTTGCTTTCCAAAACGAGGAATCCGATATTTCTTATTTTTAAGTTCCCCGGTTTGTTATTGCAAAGACTTACCACGCGCGAACCGGAAGACGATATGATAGAATGTGCTATTACCGCGTTCACCACCGTTTTAAAGATGGACGAAGACCCTACCATTCCCGAACGCGTATTCGCTACTTCGGGTAAAATGAGCGCGCTTTTGAAAAATACCAAAAAGCGTTTTGCCTTAGCGAATATTGAAGAGGACGAGGCGGAATGGATTTTTGCTTTAACGCTCGGAATGCAAAAGAGCGAAGTGGCGAGCGAGGAGCGTATTTTAAAAGTGGCGCAAGCCAAAGAGATTATCCGTATTGCCGACGAAAGGTTGACGGGTAGACCGCTTTGGTATATTATCGGCGATACCGATTTTTGCGGGTATACGATTAAAGTAGACGAAAGGGTGTTGATTCCAAGACCTGAAACGGAAGAGCTTGCTATGCTCGTCGTCGGGATTGCGGAAGAAGGGCAAAGCGTTTTGGATTTGTGTACGGGTAGCGGTGCGATAGCCGTAGCGGTATACAAAGAATTAGAAAAATATAACCGCAAAGTGAAAATGACGGCGACGGATATTAGTGCGGACGCGTTGGCGTTAGCCAAGGAAAACGCAGAGGCGAACGGCGCGGATATTTTGTTCCTCCAATCTGATTTATTCTCCCGTATTCGCGGTAGATTTGACATAATCGTTTCCAATCCCCCGTATATTCCTTCTGCGGACATAGAGAGTTTGCAACGGGAAGTAAAGGATTACGAACCGAGGTTGGCTTTGGACGGCGGAGCGGACGGGTTGGATATATACCGCAGAATTGCGCAGGATTGCGGAAAATACCTCAACCGTGGCGGTGTGGTGATTTTAGAGGTCGGCGAAGGCGAGGCGCAAGAGGTAATTAAGCTGTTTAAGTCGGTGGCGTATTCTATGATAATCAAAGATTTTAACGGCGTGGACAGGTACGTAAAAATCGTGATGTAAACGGGAGCAAGGAAAAAAAATATGTTAAAAAAATTAGACGGAATACGCAAGCGTTATCTTTTTTTATCCGAACAGCTCGCTTCTGCCGAGGTGATTGCCGATATGCCACTTTGGCAAAAATACTCCAAAGAACAGGCGGATTTACGGGAATCTTCGGAAAAATACGAGGAATATTTACGCGTTGAAAAGGAAATGCAAGACGCTTTTGCGCTTGCGGAAACGGAAACGGATAGCGAAATGAAAAAAATGCTCTTGGACGAAGGGTACGCTTGTAAAGAGAAACTCGCCCTTATCGTCGGGGAATTGAAAATTTTGCTTTTGCCTAAGGATAAAAACGACGAAAGAAGTTGTATTTTAGAAGTCCGCGCGGGAACGGGCGGAGAAGAGGCGGCGCTATTCGCCTCCGAACTTTGCCGTATGTACCAAAATTATTGCGTCGCGCACAGACTTCGCGTGGAGGAAATCGACGTCAACGCCACCGAGCTGGGGGGCGTGAAAGAGGCGATTTACGGCATAACGGGCGCAGGCGCGTATAAACTTTTGAAATACGAAAGCGGAGTGCACCGCGTTCAACGCGTTCCCGCTACGGAAACGCAAGGGCGTATCCACACTTCCGCCGCCACCGTGGCGGTACTTCCCGAGGCGGAAGAGGTAGAAGTGGAAATCAACGACAAAGATATCCGTATCGATATTTTCCATTCGGGCGGAGCAGGCGGACAAAACGTAAATAAGGTAGCCTCCGCCGTGAGAATTACGCATTTCCCCACGGGTATCGTCGTGACTTGCCAAGACGAGCGTTCGCAGTTGAAAAACAAAGAACGCGCTTTCAAAGTTTTGCGTTCGCGCGTTTACGATTTTTATAACGGTCAAAACGCCAAAGAACGGGAGGATAGTCGTCGGAGTATGGTCGGTACGGGGGATAGAAGTGAAAGAATCCGCACTTATAATTTCCCGCAGAGTCGTGTTACCGACCATAGAATCGGATTAAGTCAATATAATCTTGACGCGTTTATGACGGGGGATATTGACAGTATGGTAGAGGCGCTTGCGATTGCGGATAGAGAGGCGTTGCTTGCCTCGCAAGAAAGTTAATTCAAGAGGAAGACTATGAAACGGGTTGCGCTTATCGGGCTTGGAACGATTTCGAAATTTTACGAAAAGGGACTGAAAAACAGTTCGCCGTTAAAGTTGGTCGCGACGGTGGATTTATCGAAAGACGCAACGGCGAGAGAGGCGTTTTCTAAGTATCCGTTTTATACCGAGTACCAAAAAGCCTACGAGGCGCAAAAATTCGACTACGCGTTGATTGCTACGCCACCGCATACGCATTTTGAAATTGCAAAATATTTTTTGGAAAAGGGCGTGAGCGTTATCGTGGAGAAACCTGCGGTATTGAATTTGCAAGAATACGATTTTTTAGCGTCGCTTGCCAAGGAAAAAGGCGCGTATTTTACGGTGATGTTCCATTGGCAGTACGCCAACGAATTAGAGGGGTATTTAAGCCTGTTTCAAAACGAACCTATCGAAGAAATAAAAATAAAAATTTGCGATAATTACGGTGTGGGCGGTATTATCCGCGACGAAAAACGGGGGCTTAACGGCGCGTGGTTGGATAGTGGCGTAAACGCGTTGAGCGTGCTTGCGAAACTTTTACCCTTCGTTGACGTGCAAATTTTATCCGCGGAAAGTCAAGTTTGCAAAGAAAGCGGATTACCGCTTTATTGCGACGTTCGTTTAAAAATGGACGGAATCCCCGTGGAAATTGTGGTGGATTGGCGTGAGGATACCGACCAAAAAGATTCGTGGCTAAAGGTAGAGGGCAAAACCGTTTGGGTAAATCACACGCAAGAACGCGTACTGTTTGACGGAAAGACGTATGATTTTGCGGAAATGCAACGCTTGGAAAGTCATTATTATAATTATTTTACGCGCTTTAAGGAGGGGGAAACGCAAAAAGGCAGGCGGATACACGAGGTCTTGTTTGCGGTAAACGAAAGATTACGATGAGAAAATTACGAAAGATTTTTGTAAAAATTTATATGTTTCTCGCGTCTGAACGAATCGGGAAATATATTTTGAGTATTTTTGTATGCGTCGGACTTTTATCGGCGTTCGGGGTATTGAACCAAGGGCTCATCTCCGACGTTATCAGTATTGCCATCGGCTTTTTGGTGAGTAACCTTTTGCTGGGTTTGATGAAAGTTATCTTGGGAAATTTCGAAGACGCCGTCAAGGTAACGGGCGACACGGAAAAGCTATTGAATATTTATCCGGGGACGAAAAAGACGGTAACGTATAACGGTACGGAAGGCTACGTGGCGTATAGCGAAGTTATCGTCAACGAGGGATATAAATTTAGCGTACAAGACGACGAAAACAGCGTGTATACCTTGCCCGATTTCGTAGGGGATAACTTCGTCGATTTATTCGTTGCGCACGCGCGCAGTACCAAACGCAACTTCGTCACCATACGCTTGGACGGCTTTGAGAAAACGGGAGAGAACGAATACGCAATTCGAACGGGACGAAGTACCTATTATAATCACTTACTTACCAACCGCGCTTGCGATTACCGTATAGAGGACGACTTAACGCTTCGCGATTTATACGAATTTGGACCGAAAATTTCCCCGATAGAACAATCGGTTATGTCCAATCATATCGGCGTAAACGGATTGGTGTATTTGTCGGACGGCGAATTGTTGATTCCCCGCCGTAAAAACGATTCGACTATTTCAAAGAATATGATAACTTCCTCTATCGCGACGATGTTGCTCTTCCCGGGGGACGGGAAAATCGACGAGGAATACTTATTAAAAACTTGCGTGCAAGACGCGCTCGTATCGCGCGTGAAGTTTAACCCCGAATGGCTGAAAACGAAAACCGTCCAAGTGGAGTTTTTGGGCTTTGGACAAAATTTATACGAAGTGGGAAAACCGCAGTTTTATTACGCCGTACATATTCCCGATTTAACGAGGGCGGAATATTTGTCCTACCTTCGCAATCATTTCAACGACAAAAAGTTGAAGCTTGACGTAGATAGATGTATTTACGTCGTTAAAACGGATACGCTCAAATTCCATACGGACGACGAATTGAAGTTCGAGCGTTACTATTTAACGAAAAAGGGCAAGCAAAAAATAAAACGCGTTCGTCCCGTGATGTGCGAAAAATCCTTTATTTGCAATATGTGGCACGAGCAGGAGCTTGAAAGAAGAAAAGCAAAGTAAAAGCAATAAAAAACACGAATAAAAGAAAGGAAAAAACCGAGTTGTATAGGAGACCAACTCGGTTTTTTGGTACTATATTCACGCGGTTTTTTCGCGGAATATTCATTAATTACAAAGCCTTTCCCGCTTTTTGTTGACGAAATATAAAACGAAATCAACGGATACGAACGCCAAATTGATTAAATATAACGCTAAAACGTAGGTAAACGCGCCGTTTAAAATTTTTCCCGCTATCCCCGCAAGATAGCCGATAATAATAGCGATGGTGAAAAGGATGCTCTTGCCTTTCGTGGAATGCGAAGTCGCGCTCTTATACACGGAAATAGGCCAAGATAGACCGAAACAAATCAACATAATGCTTTCAAATACGGTTGCCATAAAATAAATACTCCTTAAGTTTTCGTTCGTTACTATTATACACTTGACAAACGATAATGTAAAATATATAATTATTATAAAAACGATAACGAACGGTTATCAATAGGAAAGCAAGAATGGAAATAGCAAAACTTAAATATTTTTATACGGTGGCAAAATTGGGGAACGTTACGCGCGCCGCGGAGGAAATTCATATTGCCCAGCCTGCGTTGACCAAGGCGATTAAATTATTGGAGGAAGAATTGGACGTTCCGCTGTTTTATAAAAAAGGCAGAAACATTTATTTGACGGCGTTTGGGGAGCGTTTAAAAACGAAGTTGGACGGTATTTTTCCGTTATTGGACGAAATTCCCAAAGAATTAGAGGATTTAAAGGAATTGCAAAGGCTCACGGTCAAGCTCAACGTTTTATCCGCGTCCACGGTGGTGACGGACGCCGTGGTAAACTACAAAAAAGCGCGTTCGGAGGTTGTATTCGCGATGATACAAAACGAAACGGAAACGGATTGCGACGTATCGGTATCGGCGAGTAACGCAGATTTTAGGCAGTTGCCCG
This sequence comes from Clostridiales bacterium, assembly GCA_015069285.1. GTDB lineage: Bacteria > Bacillota > Clostridia > Christensenellales > Borkfalkiaceae > Scatosoma. The sequence goes on from SVIX01000018.1 coordinate 23,006, forward strand.
CCTTTGCAAAGAAGTACGTATTGGAAGAAAAAATCTATCTTGCCGTTCCCAACGACTCGCAATACGCGAAACGGGAAAGTATCGATTTAAAAGAGGTAGAAAACGAAAAATTCGTAACGCTGGCGGGTTCTAAACTTTTCCGCGTGCTTTGCGACGGGTTTTGCGCGTACGCTGGGTTTAAGCCGAAAATTACCTTTGAATCGGACTCGCCTACCGCCGTTAGAAACATCATAGGCGCGCACGCAGGGATAGGGTTCTGGCCCGAATATTCTTGGGGAAAAACCTCTTCCGACGTCGTGTTAGTGCCTATTTCGCAACCGATATGCCGACGGGAGTTGGTCGTGGGGTTACACCAAAACGTGGTAAAAAGCGAGGTTGCGTCCGATTTTTACGAGTATTTGATAAAGTTTTTGCAACGGAAACGCGGGAAGGGCGAAAAGCGCAAGAAATAATTCCCGCAACGGTGGGCGTTTTTTATTGCTTTTTTTCTTTCTTTATAGTATACTAAATGAACGGAATTATATAAACGAGGCAAGAATATGGCAACGGGTGAATTTACCGATAAAGTAAAAATTTTAATTAAAGCAGGCGACGGTGGCGACGGAATGAATTCCTTTAAAGCGTTTAAAGGAAAACCCGCTTGCGGACCGGACGGCGGTGACGGCGGTAGAGGTGGCGACGTATATTTCGTCGGGGATAAAGATATGAACGATTTGTTCCCCTTCCGTTTCACCTCTCGTTTTATAGCGGAAAACGGCGAAGTGGGCGGTACGAACCGCTGTTTTGGCAAAAGCGGTAAAAGCGTATATATCAAAGTTCCGCTCGGTACGCTCGTCCGCGACGAGGAAACGGGCAGACTGATTTGCGATATATTCGAGGACGGGCAAGAAGTATTGATTGCGCGTGGCGGAAACGGGGGCAAAGGCAACGTCCGCTTTACTACGGCGCGTCGGCACGCGCCCAATTTCGCGCAAAAAGGGGAACGCGTGAAACAGCATTACGTAATTTTGGAATTGAAAGTTATCGCGGACGTAGGGTTCGTGGGTTTTCCGAACGTTGGGAAAAGCACCTTGCTTTCTAAAATTTCCGCGGCGCGTCCTAAAATTGCGAACTATCATTTCACCACCCTTTCGCCCAATCTTGGCGTAGTGCGCTACTACGAAAAATCGTTCGTAGCGGCGGATATCCCTGGGCTCATCGAAGGCGCGGCGCAAGGCGCGGGACTTGGTCACGATTTCTTGCGTCACATAGAACGGACGAGAATGCTTTGCCACGTCGTTGATATTTCGGGGTGTGAGGGTAGAAACCCTATTGAGGATTTTCAAAAAATCAACGCCGAACTCAAAGAATACAGCGAAGTGTTGGCGGACCTTCCCCAAGTCATCGTTTGCAACAAACGCGACGTATACGGCGCGGAAGAAAATTTGAAGGCGTTCAAGAAAAAATACGGCAGAAAATATAAAATTTTTCCGATAACCGCCGTTACGGGCGAGGGAACGAAAGCCCTTTTAGAGGGATTGTTGGAAGTGCTTGACACGTTGCCTCCCGTTGAGCCTATGCCTATCGAAGAAGAGTTTGAATATAAAGCCAACGAAGAATTGAACTTTGAAATTTTCAAAGACGAAGACGGCGTATACGTCGTCGTTGGCGGTTTGATAGATATGCTTTGTCGTAACGTCGTTTTAAATAACCCCGACTCTATGCAATATTTCCAAAAGGTATTGCGCCTTCGTGGCGTCATCAAAGAACTGTCCAAAATGGGCTGTAAGGAAGGGGACACGGTGTCGATAGGGGAAGTGGAGTTTGACTTTATCCCTTAACTTTTAAAACGCGTATATGCGTCGCATTTCATCGTTGTTGCTCAGTCACTTACTATCTGTAAGCTCCTTCGCAACGCCTTGAACTGCTCGCATCTCCGCGTTTTACGGCGCGCGGAAACCCAAAGCAAAAGGTCGAGGAAATTATTTCCTCGCGGAGTGCAGAGGCAGAGCCTTTGCGCCTCGATGGCAATCGCCGTCGTAAGACGGAGACAAGCCTTCCCAAAAGCAACCGTAGGTTGCGTTACCAACGCGTAAGCGTTCTTGCCGACCTTGTCGGCGAACGGAAACCCAAGTCAAAGGTTGAGGACGAGCTACCCGTAAAACAAAGCATTGATAATGCTTTGTAGGGGCGAGATGAGTGAGCGCATAAGTCCGCGCGAACGGTGACCGAACGCAAGGTTCACCTTGCCTTGCGTGAGAAGAGCCCTCGCAAAAACAAGCCTTCCAACAAGCAACCGCAGGTTGCGTTACCAACGCGCAAGCGTTCTTGCCGACCTTGTCGGCGCACGGAAAAAGGTCGAGGAACTTATTTCCTCGCGGAGTGCAGAGGCAGAGCCTTTGCGCCTCGATGGCAATCGCCGTCGTAAGACGGAAACAAGCCTTCTCAAAAGCAACCGCAGGTTGCGCTACCAACGCGCAAGCGTTCTTGCCGACCGCGTGTAGCAAATATTGAAATATAACTCAAGGAGAAAATAATATGACGATAGTCACAAACGAAAATATCACCAGCAAACAAAGAAGTAAACTCAAATCGCTTGCTTCTAAGCTGAATCCCGTTACGCAAATCGGCAAAGGCGGTATTACGGATAATTTATTAAAAACGCTTTCGGACGCTTTGGACGCGCACGAACTTATCAAAGTGACGATTTTAGACAACGCCGAAGACGAACCGAGAAATCTTGCGGAGAACGTAGCGGAGCTTTTAGAGGCTGTTCCCGTGGCGGTAATAGGCAGAAAAGCGATTTTCTACCGCTATTCCCGTCGCGATAAATACGCGCATCTTGAATTTTAAGAAAAATCCGTTTAGAAACGCGAAAATCGTTTTATAAATATACAGTAAGTTTTTTATAGAAGGAAAAAGAAATGGAAGAAGAAAAGAAAGACCCTACGGTTTGTCCCGAAACGGAAGAGGGAAAAACCGCGGAAAAATGCGAAAAGAAAAAAACCGTCAAAAAATTACAAGAAGAATTAGACGCCGTGAAAGCGGAATCGGAAGAAAATAAACGCAAATGGTACGCCGTTACCGCCGAATATGAAAATTACCGTCGTCGCACGCAAAATCAAGCCTCGCAACGTTACGCCGAGGGCAGAAACGACGTGCTTGCCTCACTCTTCCCCATTGGCGATAATTTAGAACGCGCCCTTTCGTCGTGTATGGACGAGAACACCAAACAAGGCGTGGATATGGTCTTGAAAGCGTATAAAAAGGTGTTGGAAGGGGAAGGCATCGAAGAAATCGACCCCGTCGGACAACCGTTCGACGCGAGCGTCGCCGAGGCGATTATGGCTATGCCCGCTGAAAACGGCGAGGAAAGCGGTATCGTTAAACAGGTATACGTAAAAGGCTATAAAAAAGGCGATAAAGTTCTTCGTTACGCGCAAGTTATCGTTACGCAATAAGGTGAAAAAAATGACGGAAAGAGAAAAAATGCTCGCAGGGAAATTATACGATATTCCCGCAGGCGTGTTTGCCGTAGGAAATCCTTGTCGCGTCGTGCGCCCCATTACGCAAGAGGATAGCGTATCTAACAAGAAAGAACTATTTTAAGAATTTTATTCGTTGGGTTGACTTGCATCACTTGCAGGTCAACCACTTTTTTGTAAAAGAAAGAGATTGCCACGCTACGCTCGCAATGACGGGGGGAGGAGAGCAACGCCCTCGGGGGTGACGGTAAAGTGTCATTACGAGGAGCGAAGTGACGAAAGGAAGAAAGGGTGTTACCCTGTTCCCTGTCACTCTGGAGGAAAGGGCGTTATCCTTGCCTCTGTCACTCTGGAGCGCAGGGCTTTAGCCCGTAGCGATAGAGTCTAAAGATTCTATCGGTCACTTCGTTCCCTCCAGAATGACGGTTCTTTCTGTCATTACGAGCGTAAGCGAAGTAATCCCACGGAGGAAAGAGATTGCCACGGCAACGCCCTCGTAATGACAAAGGGAAGGGCACGCGACGGACTTTCATTGTGGATAACTTTATTTTTCATATAGCAAGAAAATATAGTTATAAAAAAAATTTTCCAATAATTCGTAAAAAT
>SVIX01000019.1 GCA_015069285.1 Clostridiales bacterium
AACCACAGAAACTATGTCCATTATATCTTAAAAAAGAGTAAAAGAAAAACTCTTTTAAGATAAACAATAAAAAGGATAATATTGTAGTCTGGATTCGTCCGACTAAATCTAAACAATATTATACGAGCAATTCTATGAAAAGATTACACCTTATTTGCAACGCGCATTTAGACCCGATTTGGCAATGGACGTGGGACGAGGGGATTTCCGCGGCGATAGCAACCTTTAAAAGCGCGGCGGATTTAGCGGATGAGTTCGATTATATTTTTTGTCACGGTGAATCGCTTTTATACGAGGCAATCGAAAAGAACGCCCCCTCGCTTTTTAAGCGTATTCAAGGTCTTGTAAAAGCGGGGAAATGGCATATTTCGAGCGGGACGTATTTGCAACCCGATTGTTTAATGCCCTCCGGCGAGGCGTTCGTTCGGCAAATTAAGGTGGGAAAAAAGTATTTCCAAGAAAAATTCGGGGTAGAACCGACGGTAATGACCAATTTCGATTCCTTTGGGCATAGCGTAGGCTTACCGCAAATTCTTGCGAAAAACGGATATAACGGATATATGCATTGTCGTCCCAACGGTATGCAGTTTGAATACCCTGCAAAATTTTACCGTTGGATTTCGCCCGACGGGAGTAGCGTAACGGCGACGGAAACCTTTTCGTACAATTCCGCTTTAGGCAATGCGGTGGAAAAAATTAAAACGGAGTCGACGGGGGAGCAGGTGGGTATGCTCGGCTCGGAGGCAAGCGCAAGTACGAGAATCAATTTACCCGTTGATTACGTGCTTTGGGGCGTAGGCAATCACGGTGGCGGACCGTCGAGAAAGGATTTAAAGGATATTGCCAATTTAAAAATAGACGGAGTGCAACTTATCCACAGTACGCCCGAAAAATTATTCGCCGAAATACAACCGACGGCGGAAGTGAAAGAGTCCACGATTACCTGTATGCCGGGTTGTTATTCGTCGATGGCGCGCGTGAAACAGGCGTACAGAAAGACGGAAAATTTATTCTTTGCTATCGAAAAAATGTTAGCGTCGGCAAAACTTGCAGGCTTTAACCCCGATTTGAGCGAATTGGAAAACGCGGAAAAGAAAATGCTGTTGGCGCAATTCCATGATATTTTGCCCGGTACTTGTATCGAGGAAGGCGAACGCGAGGGCTTGGGTTTGCTTTCCGCCAGCGAAAAAACGCTGAAAGACTACCGCACGGACGCTTTTTTGTACGCGGTGATGGAACAGGACAAAGCAGGCGAAGGCGAATATCCCGTGTTCGTGTTCAACTACGAGGCGAAAAAAGTAAAAACGCTTATCGAAGTGGAGTTTTCGCTTGCCGACCAAAATTGGGAGGATTGTGAATACGAGGCGCATATCTATACGGCAAACGGGGAAGAATTGCCTTGTCAACGCATTAAAGAAGATTCGATGCTGAACTTGGATTGGAGAAAACGCATTCTCTTCGAAGGGGAGTTATTGCCCCTTGGCGTGACGCGCTTTACGGTAAAGACCACGCCCGTGGCGATAAAAGAAAAGAAGATAAAAGCGATTGACTTAGTAGAAAACGCCTTGGTAGGGGATTTATTGAGAACGGGCGCGTCTTTGGATATGTACGAAGACACCGCCGACCCTTGGGGAATGAGCAAGGAAGAATTGCAAGCGATGGGCAAAAACCCCGTTCCCTTCCGTTTGATGCACGCAAAAGAGGCGCAGGAATTTTGTCGGGTAAACGACGAACTTCCTCCCGTGCGCGTTATTGAAGAGGGGGATATTTATACGGGCGTAGAGGCGTTGTATACGGCAGGCAAAACGAACGCCGTATTGCAATACCGTTTGTATAAAAACAAACCGTATATCGATTTGAAAGCTACGGTGGAATTTGCGGACAAAAACAGACTCGTGCGTTTGAAAGTACCCGTTCCGAACGGATTTGAAAACGCGAAAGCGTTCGGGGACGGACCGTTCGTTTGCGAAGACAAACCGAACACGGAAATTTCCTTCCAAAAATGGTTGGGCGTAAAACGCGACGACGGACAAATTTTCGCCGTATTAAACGACGGCGTGTACGCGGGAAAAGTGGAAGACGGGTATATCCATTTGACCCTTCTTCGCGGTTCGGGGTACTGTATGCACCCCATTCCCGATAGAGAATTGTATTTGCAGGATAGATATTTACCCCGTATCGATTGCGGGAAATACGTGTATAATTTCCGCATTTTCAAAGGGAACGTATTTGAAGTTTGCGAACAAGCGGAACGCTTAAATCAACCGCCGTACGCCGTGAATATTTTCCCCGTCGGAGGCGGAACGGAGAACGCGAAAACGGATAACCGTGTATGCGTAGACGGCGAAATGATACTTTGTACTTGCAAAATAAAAGAGGACGGCGGGTACGTGTTGCGGTTGTATAATCCCGATACGAAAGAAAAAGAATTTACCGCTCGTATCGGCGAGGAAAGGATAAGCGGAATCGCGAAGGGCGGAGAGGTCGTATCCGTAGTATTCGAAAAGGGAAAAGCGGAAGTTTTACACGACAGTATGCCCGTGTGAAAAACGGGAAAAATAGGACAATAAGAGTAAAGAGGACAAATTTGGACAGTATTACCGCAAATTTTGGCATAGCTTTTTAAGATATTATGTGTTATAATAAAAATACCGAAAAAACAAATGCGGTAGGAAAAAGGAGAAAAAGAAAATGAATAAGTGGATAAGAGATTGTGTTTTTTATCAAATTTACCCGACGAGTTTTTACGATAGTAACGGCGACGGTATCGGGGATTTGAAGGGTATAACGCAAAAGCTGGATTACGTGGCGACTTTGGGTGTAAAAGGAATTTGGTTTAATCCCTTTTATCTTTCGCCGTTTATGGACGGTGGCTACGACGTTGCCGATTATTGCGCCGTACACCCTATGCTTGGTACGATGGCGGACTTTGAAGAAATGCTTGCAAAATGCAAAACGCTTGGCTTAAAAGTCGTTATCGACCTCGTTATCGGACATACTTCGTACGCGCATCCTTGGTTTTTGGAGTCGGCAAAGGACGAGAAAAATAAATATAGCGATTGGTATATTTGGACGGACAACAATTTCAATAAAAAGAATAGCGTGCACGGCTTGTTTCCGCGCGACGGGGGATTCGTGACCAACTATTACGCTTGTCAGCCTGCGCTTAACTACGGATATAACAGTTTGCCTCCGTACGGCGCGCGTAAGGACGCGTACGATTTAGGCGAGGACTGGAAAATGCATTACACGGACGAACGCTTACAGCCCTTACGCGAAGAAATTTTGAATGTTATGCGCTTTTGGTTGAATAAAGGCGTAGACGGTTTCCGTGTGGATTTGGCGAACTCGCTCGTGAAAGGTTGCGTGTATGATTCGGACGACGACAAAGACACCGAGGGCTTGCAATGGCTTTGGAATAAGTTCATCGGTACGATAAAAGCGGAATATCCCGACACGGTGTTTATTGCCGAATGGGTATACCCTTCCAATTCGGTGGGGAAATGCGGGTTCGACTTGGATTATCTTGCTCACGATAGACCCGAATATAACGATTTATTCCGCAAAGAAAAGGGTACGAATATATTACCCGCGTTTGAGTGCGGACGCACCTATTTTTCGGCAGAGGGGAAAGGAACGGTGGAGAATTTCCTTGCCTATACGGCACGCCTTTACGACGACGTGGCAGGCAAGGGGTACTTTTCCGTACCGAGCGGTTATCACGATATCGTGCGTTTAGCCGAGAAAAAGGACGAAGATGTATTGAAAACGGTATTCGCCTTTTTACTTACCTATAAGCACGTGCCGTTTATCTATTACGGCGATGAAATCGGTATGACGCACGCGTGGGGTACGAATAAGGACGGCGGATATATTCGTACGGGTTGCAGAACGCCTATGCAATGGACGAACGGCAAAAACCGTGGTTTTTCGGAAACGGACGGGGCGTTGTACTTGCCCGTGAACGATAAAGAAACGCAAAGCGTGGAACAGCAAGAAAAGGACGAAAATTCGATTTTGAATACCGTGCGAAAGATTATCAAACTCAGAAACGAAAATTCGGCGTTGCGCGCGGATGCGGAGCTGAAAGTGTTGCGTTGCGAGGACGGCGGTTATCCGCTCGTCTACGAGCGAACGGACGGAGAAACGAGTTTCGTTATCGCGATAAATCCGAGTGAACGCGCGGTGGAAATAGAGCGGTACGGCAAAATGGTATTTTCGCAAAACTGTCAAGAAACGGGTGATAAGATAACGATGACGGGCAAGAGCTTTGCGATTATGCAAAGATAAAATATTTAGAAATAGAAGGAGTATTTTTATGAACGCATTTAAAAATGCAAAATGGATTTGGGCGGATGGACTTTCGGGCGCAGACACGTATGCGGAATTTTATAAAGATTTCGTTTGGCAAGGTCAAAAAACGGTATTGCGTATTTCAGCGGATAGTGATTATACGCTGTGGATAAACGGAAAATTCGTTTCGTGCAATCAATACGGCGGTTATGAATGGTATAAAGCGTACGACGAGTTGGATATTACGCCCTATTTACAAGCGGGAAAAAACGGGATTGCCGTACTCGTTTGGTATTTCGGGGCAAATTCCCACCGCTACATGGTCGCGCCTTGCGGATTAATTTTTGAAGTGGAAGAAGGGGGGCAGGTATGCGTGGAAAGCGACGAAAGCGTGCTTTCGCGTAAAAGTCTTGCTTACCAAAACGGATTGCAAAAACGTATTAGCGGTCAAATCGGTTTTAGCTTTGCGTACGACGCAAACCCAGAAGATAATTGGAAAAACGGCGAGCTTTGCGGATTTGGGCGTTCGGTCGTCGTGCAAGAAAAAAATTGTTCGCTTATCCCCCGCCCGATTGAAAAATCCGACCTTTTGCCGGTTGTGACGGGGAAAGTATTGCAAAACGAAAACGATAAATCTTTCCTGTTGGATTTGGGCGAAGAAAAAGTGGGGTTATTGTCCTTGTCGTTCACAAGCAGTAAACGGCAAAAAATCGTCGTGGCGTACGGCGAACATTTATTATGTAACGGCGACGTATTGCGTAAAATCGGTTCTGCGGATTTCAGCGTGGAGTACGTAGCCAAACCCGGGGAAAACGTATACGTGAATTATATGCTCCGTTTGGCGTGTCGGTATTTGCGGATTGAATGTGAGGAGGAAATTACGCTTTCTTACGCAGGGATTATTCCGCAAGTCTATCCCGTAAAAGTAAAGCCGTTTGAAACGGAAAACGAATTGGACCGCGCAATTTACGGTATATGTTTAAATTCGTTACGGCTTTGTATGATGGAACATTACGTCGATTGCCCTTGGCGCGAACAATCTTTTTACGCGTTCGATTCACGCAATCAAATGCTTTGCGGTTACGAGGCGTTTGAAGGGGGGAATTATGCGTACGCAAGAGCGAACTTGCTTTTAGCCGGGAACGACAGATACCCGTCCGGATTGATGTCGATTTGTTTTCCTTGTTCGGGGTTGACGATACCTTCCTTCTCGCTTTATTACACCCTTTCGGTAAAAGAATATATGGAGCAAACGGGGGATTATACGCTCGCGAAAGAGGTATACGCGCGGATTAAACGGTTTTTAGACGTATTTTTAGCAAACCGCAAAAACGGACTCGTTTACCGCTTTGAAGGAAAAGAAAATTGGAATTTCTACGATTGGTCGGAAGGCTCGGACGGAACGTTAGGAAAAGCAGACGCGGTGATTGCCGACGCGCAGATAAACATTTTAACGGTTATGGGTTTGCGTTCCTTTGAACGGATATGCACGCTTGCGGGGTTAGAGTATCCGTACGCAAACGTAGCGGACGAACTCTCTAAAGCAACTTACGACGCGTTTTTCGATAAGGAAACAGGTTTTATGCGCGCTACTTTAACGGGCGAAGGCGGATACTTGGAAATCGTGAACGCGCTTGCGGTAAACTTCGGCGTCGTCACGGGCGCGGAGGCAGAGCGTATTTGCGAGGCGTTGGCAAGGAAGGAGTTGGTTACCGCTTCGCTGTCGATGAAATGTTTCATTTACGACGCGCTTTTGCTTGTGAATGAAGATAAATACCGCGCGTTCGTTTTGGACGATATTCGTAAAAATTATAAGCCTATGGTAGAATTTGGTTCTACAGCAACGTGGGAAACGGCAGGTGGCGCGGAAGATTTTGGTTTCTTTGGTAGTTTATGCCACGGCTGGACGGCTACGCCGATATATTATTTACGGAAATTATTGTAATCAGTATAGGATAAAATACAATGGAAATGGTGTTATTGACGGCGCTCGGCGTGGGCGGAGCGACGGTGATAGGCGCAGGCATCGGTTTTGCGTTTAAAAATTTATCGCATAAATTCAGCGACGTCGTCTTGGCGTTCGCGGCGGGCGTTATGTTGGCGGCGGCGGTGTTGGGGCTTATTATCCCGTCGGTAGAGTACGGCGGAAAGTTCGGACTCCTCATTACCGTGTTGGGGATTTTCGTCGGCGCGGTTTGTTTGAATTTAACGGATAAACTCGTACCGCATTTGCACGGGCTTATGGGAGAAAAGGAAGAAAAGCACCGCGGAAACGAACGCTTGAATAAGGTAATGCTGTTCGTGATAGCGATTGCTATTCACAATTTACCCGAAGGGATTGCGGCAGGCGTCGGATTCGGAACGGGCAATACGGGCGAGGCGTTTTTGATTGCCTCAGGGATTGCTTTGCAAAATATCCCCGAAGGTATGGTGATTATCGCGCCCATGCTCGCCGAAGGCGTCAGCAAAAAACGCACCTTTTTGTACGCCTCGATTACGGGCTTGATTGAAGTGGTAGGAACGCTTATCGGGTATTTTGCGGTAAGGCTCGCCTCGGCAATTCTACCCTTTGCTTTGGCGTTCGCGGGCGGAACGATGCTGTACGTGATAAGCGACGAAATGATACCCGAAACGCACGCCCACGGTAGCGAAAGAGGCGCAACGTACGCCTTGCTTTTTGGGTTTTGCCTAATGCTCGCGTTTGATATTTTGTTGGGATAAAAATTGCAATAAAATAGAAACCCCGTTTTGGAAAGGATACGCTTTCCAAGACGGGGTTTTCTTAACGGAAAAGCGACGAAGTAATCCCACGGGCAAAGTGCGTTATCCTTGCCTCTGTCACTCTGGAGCGTAGGGCGTTGCCTCGCCTCCCTGTCACTCTGGAGCGTAGTGCTTTAGCCCGTAGCGATAGAGTCTAAAAGATTCTATCGGTCACTTCGTTCCCTCCAGAATGACGGTTCTTTTTGTCATTACGAGCGTAAGCGAAGTAATCCCACGGAGGAAAGAGATTGCCACGGCAACTTTCGTTGCCTCGGGGTGACGGGGAGGGTGCAACCGCCCTCCGCTTGGTATGACGGAAAGAGTTTGGAAAAGGAGGGGGAACGGGATAAACTCGGTAACGGGAGAGCGGTTTTTCGTTACGGAAAGCGCGGGGAGTTGACAAAAGTTTTTAAAAGTGGTATACTAATTCTAATGAATTTCACGCATTTTTCACGCGGTTTTGTTGTGAAGATAACAATTTTAGGGTATAAGTATATAGATAGCCAAAAATAACCAATATTTGAGGGAGTGCGAAGAAGAATGAGGATTTTAATAGTTGACGACGAGGATATGATTCGCGCGGTATTAAAGGAATACGCGGAATTTGAAGGTCACGAGGCGTTTGAGGCGTCGGACGGTATGGAGGCGGTCAAGTTATGCCGTGAGAACGACTACGATTTAATTTTAATGGATATTATGATGCCCTATCTCGACGGTTTTTCTGCGGTGAAAGAAATTAAGAAAGCGAAAGATATTCCCGTTATTATGCTTTCTGCGCGAGGCGAAGAGTACGACAAGCTTTTCGCTTTTGAAATTGGCGTGGACGATTACGTTACCAAACCGTTTTCGCCCAAAGAGGTGATGGCGCGTATCAACGCCGTTACCAAACGGCATTTACAAAAAAAGAACGGAAACGAAATTTTACGCTTTGAGGGTTTAGAAATTGATATGGCGGGTAGAAACGTTTACGTGGACGGACAAAAAGCCGAGCTTACGCCTAAGGAATACGAGCTACTTTTCTATCTCGTTCGAAACAAAGGAATTGCCCTTACGCGGGAAAAGCTTTTGTACGACGTTTGGGGTTTTGATTTTTACGGCGACGACCGTACGGTGGACACGCATATTAAAATGCTACGCAGTAATTTAAAAGACTACCGTAAATTTATCGTTACTTTGCGTGGGTTGGGTTATAAATTTGAAGAATAAGATGATGAAGTCAACGAAAAAACGAAAGGAAATACGGCAACGCCAAGCTTACCGCAAAAAGCAGAGGAACACGAGCGTGTTCTTTTTGCTTTGGGCGGTCTTTTCCGCGTTGTCCCTTCTTATCGTGCTTTTTTTCGGGTTTTCTCAACGCGCTACGCTTACGCAAGCGTATAAAAGCGAGGCGATTCGGGAATTACGGCATAAAGGCGCGCAAATCGAACGCGCGGTCACTTCGGATGTTCCGCCTGAATTTGACGGGAATAAAAGTATGTATTTGCGTATCCTTTCCACGAGTTACGACGTCGATATTTTCATTTTGAGCGAAAACGGTACGGTGTTATTTCCGCAATTTCCGCAAATGGAAGGGGAAGAAACCCCCGAACTGCCCTTTGATTTTCAGGAAGAAATTATCCTGTTAAAAGCAAAACTTTCCGAATCGGATACCAATTCGGTCCTTTACGAAAGCAACGAGGAGTACGTGTACGGCTCGAAAATCAAGCAATTTGGCGAGGACGCCTATTTGTACGTGGGGAAATCGTTGACTTTGGTACGCGCGACGAGCGAGGAAATGGGCTCGCGTATGGTACTTATGGCGGTGTTTATTTTTATACTCGCTTTCGCCGTTTCTTTCGCCGTGTCCGGTTGGCTTACAAAACCGCTTACCGAGATGACGCAAAAAGCCCAGCGCCTCGCTCAAGGGGATTTCTCCGTGGATTTTAGAGGAAGTGATTACGGGCGGGAAATGGTAGAGCTTGCCGATACGCTAAACCACGCGCGCGACGAACTTTCCAAAACGGATAAAATGCAGAAAGAACTTATCGCCAACGTTTCCCACGATTTTAAAACGCCGTTGACGATGATTAAAGCGTACGCGTCTATGATTTTGGAAATTTCAGGCGAAAACCGCGAGAAACGCGAAAAACACGCGCAAGTGATTGTGGACGAGGCGGATAGATTGACGTCGCTCGTTACCGACGTTTTAGAAATTTCTAAAATACGTTCGGGATTGGAAGAATTAAAATTCAGCGACGTGGATATGTCTTCTTACACGCAGGAAATTTTGGATAAATTCGAGTATTTAAAAGAAACGCAGGGTTACCGTTTTGAAACGGAAATAGAGGAAGGGCTTTTTACGCTTGGCGACGAGGTGAAACTCGGTCAGGTATTGTATAATTTAATCGGCAACGCCGTCAACTATACGGGCGAGGACAAACGGGTATTTATCAGCTTAAAAAAGACGAGCGATACCGTTTTCCGATTTGCCGTACGCGATACGGGAGCAGGGATAAGCCAAGAGGAACTGCCCGAAATTTGGGATAGATATTACCGTAGCGCAAAAGCGCACAAACGCCCCGTAAAAGGTACGGGGTTGGGGCTTTCTATCGTGAAAACGGTGTTGGAACGGCACGGCTTCGTCTTTGGCGTACAAAGCGAAGAGGGCAAAGGCAGTACCTTTTATATCGATTTCCCTTTGTTGGAAGAAAAAGCGTAAACGGATAATTAATTGAAAGATTTTTTGATGGTGGTGAGTTTAAAAAGCGGACAAAAAATCGTTTAAAAATTTAAAACGGGATAAACTACGCGACCAAAAGTTTGAAAAAACTTTTGGTCGCGTAAACTATTTTTTTTTTGCGTTTTTTGCGTAGGTGGAGTTTTCCAAACAAATTTTCGTATTTTTGTTTACAAAATCGCGCGGGTATGATATAATAAAAAGGATAAAGCTACAAGAGGTGCGATTGTGAAGTTCATACATACGGGAGATATTCATATCGGGTCGGCGTTGAGAAATTTACCGCCGGATAAAACGGCGGTGCGCAAGGCGGAAATTTTGGACGGGTTCCGCCGTCTTTGCGCGTACGCGAAAGAGAGCGGAGTATTCGCCGTGCTAATCGCAGGCGACTTATTCGACGAAAACAAAGTTTCGCGCGAGGTGAAACGCGAGGTGTTTTCGATAATTTCTTCGGCTAAACCCGTATGTTTTTTCTACGTTTCCGGCAATCACGACGACGAGTTTGATAGCGCGGACGAGTTACCCGAAAACTTATATACCTTTGACAAGACGCACGGATTTTACGGGTACGATTTGCCCGAAAATATCACCGTTACGGGGATAGATACCAAAAATTTATCTGCGCAAGCTCTTTCCGCTTTGCGTTTACCGCAAGAACGGTTTCATATTTTACTTATGCACGGCGACCTGCACGGGGATACCAATTCCAAAGAATATATTCCGCTTGCTTTATTGCAAAACAAAAACGTGGATTATCTTGCGCTTGGGCATATCCACAAGCCCACCGCGGATTCGTTGCGGTTGGACGCGCGCGGAAAATACCGCTATTGCGGTTGTTTGGAGGGGCGCGGGTTTGACGAAATCGGTCCGCGTGGATTTTTTCTCGTTACGGTGGAGCGAAATTGTATCACGGAAGAAAAATTTCTTACCTTCGCCACCCGCCAAACGGTGGAAGTGCGCGTGGATATTTCCGCGTGCAAAAGCTATTACGACATTGAAAACGCGTGCATATCCGCTATGGAGAAAGTGTCCGAGAAAAACCTTGTCAAACTCGTGCTTTGCGGTCGGTACGAAACGGGGGTAAAAAAGGACGTGTCCTTGCTTTGCGCTCGGCTTTGCGCGCGGTGTTTCTTTCTGAAAGTGGAAGACGAATCTAAGTTATATTTTAATCCCAAAGACTACGAAAGGGATTTAACCGAACGGGGGGAATTCGTGCGCGAGGTAGGCAGGTATGCGATGGACGAAACTTTGCGCGAGGAAATTTTAGCCGTGGGTTTGCAAGCGTTGAACGGGGAGGAGATTGATTTATGAAAATTCTTTCCTGTTATATCGTTGGGTTTGGAAAATTCGAAAACCGTTCGTTCACCTTTGACGAGCGTTTGCATACCGTCTACGGAGAGAACGGCTGGGGCAAAACGACGCTTGCCGATTTTATCGTGAGTATGTTTTACGGCGTGGACGGGAGTAGGAGTAAATCCGTTTCCGCAAACGAGCGTATCCGTTACGCTCCCTTTTCGGGCGCGCGGTTCGGCGGTTCGCTCCTCTTTTCCTATTTGGGAAAGACTTACCGCATAGAACGGTTTTTTGGGAAAACGCCGAGCGCGGATAGCGTAAAAATATACGACGAAAACAATATGCAATGCTACGCGTTTGGCGAAAAAGCCGAACGCTTGGGCGAAACGCTGTTCGGTATGGACAGAACGAGCTTTGAAAAATGCGTCTATCTACCGCAAGGCGGAGGCGCAGAGGGCTTAACGGGGGACATCAAAAGCAAGCTCGTGTCGCTCTTATCCTTAAACGACGGCGCAAACGGCGCGCCGTCCGCCGTGGAACGCTTGGAAAACGCCGAACGCGCGCTTAGAGCCAAGCGCAAGCCTGCCAAGGGGAAGTTAGACGAATTGGACGAAAAATTGGCGTATCTTTCCGCGAGGGAGGTAGAGAGTTTACGCGCCGACGAGGAGGCGAAAAAACTGTTTGCCGAGGCGGAAAGCGTTTTAAGCCGTATAAACGCGTTAAAAGAAAATTTGCAAACCGTAACCCAAAAACTCGACGAGTACGCAAGCAAAACCGCGCGGGTAGCCGTGGCGACGGCGTATACGCAAATCCGCGCGCAAAAGGAAGAAGCGGAAAAAAGGTTAGGGGTATTGCAAGAATTTTTTAAACAAACGGACGCGCGGACGGTCAATCTGACGGGGATTAAAACGGCGATAGACGAGTATTACGCAATCGAAGCGGAAATAGACAATTTAAAGCAAAACGCACAGTCTTTTAGCGCGAATTTGGCGCGTCGTGAAAATTTACAAACGCGCATTTCTCTCAACGAGCAAACGCTACTTTCCTATCGGCAAATGTCCGAGCAAGCGCAAGAAAAACCCGTCAAAGTGAAAAGCGGGAACAGAAAAACGGCAAAACGGGGTAACTTTTTCCTTACCCTTGCTTTCGCCGTCGCTTTATTCGGCGCAACGCAAATACAGCTTAGACCCGTTTTGGGAATAGCGTTGGTTTTGGTCGGAGCGATTGGAATTATCCTTTCGGGCGTGCTTTTATTCAAAAACGCAGGGTCGGGTAAAAAACGGAGCGCGGTAGATAAAACTTTACAAGAAAATTACGAAAAACTGCTGGCGGAAACGCAGTCGTTACAAGCAGAGCTTGCCGAATTGTTATCGCAAACGGAGGACGGGAACGCGCTTGACGCAAAAACGCAAGAACGGCAAAACCGATTAACCGCTTTGGAAAACGCGATAAAAGGCTTTTTCGCGCATTTTGCGTTCGGGGAAATTTACGATTACCGTTCGGCGTATCAAACGCTCGCAGAGCGCATCGACGAGTACGCAAGACTCTCGCAAACGGTGGAAACTTGCGACGGCAAACTAATCGGTTACGGCGACGTCGAAACGGGCGGACTTTCGCAAGAACTTACGAGTGTTCAGGCGGAAACGCTCAAAGCGGAACAAGCGGAAACGCGTTCGGCGATAGAGCGTTTGACCGCGCAACGGGCGCGGATATACGCCGAAGCGGAAAATTATCAAAAAACGGCGGGACGGCTTTACGATTTACGCGCGGAAACGGAACGGTTGACTTTGGAAAAGAACCGTTTGGAAAAACGGCTCGTTGCAATCCGTACGGCGAAAGAATTGTTGTTGCGCGCGCGGGCGAATATGGCGACGCGGTATTTACAACCGGTGGAAACGAAGGTGCGCGAATATGCGAAGCATATCGGTTTTTCGCTGGGGGAAGTGAAGTTTTCGGCGGAGGGGAAACCGCTCGTGGAGGAAGGGGGCAGTCTTCGGGAAACGGAATATTATAGCGCGGGGTTGCAAGACGTATTGTGGTTTTGCGTTCGGCTTGCTTTGGCGGAAACGCTGTTTACCAAAGATGCGCCACCCTTGCTTTTGGACGACCCGTTCGTCAATTTAGACGATGAAAAAACGGCGAAAGCGAAAGCGCTCGTCAAAACGCTTTCCTCGAAATACCAAATCGTATACTTTACTTGTAAAGCGCAATTAGGATTGTAAACTGCTTAAGAAAATGAAATTTGCGTGAAAGGAAATATTTTTTTACGCAAACGGTTGACATTATATTTTTAAAAAAATATAATAAAGAGGTAAAAAAATATAGCGTTAAAGGAGAAAAGAGAATGGCAAGTATGGTAAAGCCCTTGCTCAAAAGCGTTCGCGAATATAAAAAACCTGCGCTCATTACGCCCTTTTTTATGTTGCTTGAAGCTTTGTGCGAATGTTTGATGCCCTTTTTTATGGCGCAAATGATAAGCGCGATTGACGTGGAAGGCATCGAGGCGAATCAGGCGTTAAACGAGATTTTTAAATACGGCGGTATTTTATTGGTTTTGGCGATTTTTTCTATGCTCAGCGGTGGTTTGGCAGGAAAATACGCGGCGACGGCAAGTTGCGGATTTGCGAAAAATTTACGTCACGATTTATTTTACAGGGTACAGAAATTTTCGTTTAGCAACGTGGATAAATTTTCTACCTCGTCGCTCGTTACCCGTTTGACGACGGACGTCACCAACGTACAGCAATCCTTCCAAATGTGTTTGCGTATCGTCGTGCGCGTACCCTTACAATTCCTGTTCGCGATTATTATGAGTTTTACGATTAACCCCCGTTTGGCGTGGATTTTCCTTGCCATCGTGCCTTTCTTGGCTGTGATAATCATTATGATTATGCGTTTCGTAATGCCCTTCTTCCGCCGTATATTCAAAAAATACGACGCGTTGAATAATTCCGTACAAGAAAACGTCGGCGGTGTGCGCGTCGTGAAATCGTTCGTTCGTGAAGATTACGAAACCAAAAAATTCGAAAAGGCGGCGGCGGAAGTTCGCGACGACTTCACGCGCGCGGAAAAAGTGCTTGCGCTGAATAACCCGATGATGACCTTTTTCATCAACTTCGCGTCTATCCTCATTTCAGCGTTCGCCGCGTACGCGATTATCGACAAAACGCATTGGGCGGCGTTCGACGGTTTTGGAAAAGGCGAACTGTCCGCGCTCATTTCCTACGGTATACAAATGCTTTCGAGCTTGATGATGTTCTCTATGATTTTCGTTATGCTTTCGATGTCGTTGGAATCGGCGCGCCGTATATCGGAAGTGCTTACCGAACAATCGGATATCGTCAGCCCCGAAAAGGGTGTGACGGAAGTGAAAGACGGTTCGATTCGTTTTAACGGCGTTAGTTTCAAATATGCGAAATCGGCGAAACAGTACGCCCTTTCAGATATCAACCTTACGATAAATTCAGGGGAAACGGTGGGCATTTTAGGCGGAACGGGTTCGTCTAAAACGACGCTCATTCAACTTATTCCCCGTCTTTACGACGCTACGGAAGGCGAAGTGCAGGTGGGCGGTATTAACGTAAAAGACTACGATTTAGACGCGCTTCGTAAAGAGGTATCCGTCGTGTTACAAAAGAACGTACTTTTCTCGGGCACGATTAAAGAAAATTTGCGTTGGGGGGACGAAAACGCGTCGGACGAAGAGATTGAACGCGTTTGTAAATTGGCGCAAGCGGACGAATTTATCCGTTCCTTCCCCGACGGGTACGATACGTATATCGAGCAAGGCGGAACGAACGTTTCGGGCGGTCAAAAACAGCGTCTTTGTATTGCGCGCGCGTTGCTTAGAAAGCCCAAAGTGCTCGTTTTGGACGATTCCACTTCCGCCGTAGATACGAAGACGGACGCGCTTATTCGTCACGCATTCCAAGAGGAAATTCCCAATACCACGAAAATTATTATCGCGCAAAGGGTGAGTTCGGTAGAACACGCCGATAAAATTCTCATTTTGGACGGTGGTAAGATTGTTGCTTGCGGAAATCACGAACAACTTATGCAAACCAGCGAGATTTACCGTGAAATATACGAGGCGCAAACCAAAGGCAAAAATCAGGAAGAAAAAGGGGGTGAGGCGTAATGTCGGAAACGAAATCCTATCAGGCAAAACCCCGCGCTATTCGTCCGATGCGTGGCAGAGGTATGCCCGTACCCAAAGGTTCTATTAAAAAAGGTACGCTGAAAAGACTGTTAAAAATGACCTTTAAATACTACAAATGGCAACTTATCTTAGTGTTCGTTTGTATCGCGTTAAGTTCGGTGGGCAGTTTGGTGTCTTCCGTCTATATGCAACAGCTCGTCGACGGCGTTATTACGCCTGCGATGGAGGAGGCGGGCTTTACTTCCGTTCTCCAACAACGGCTCGTCGGGCTTATTATGATGATGGTCGCCGTATACGCCATCGTTATTATCGCTTCCTTCGTGCATACCCGTTTGATGGCGACGGTAACGCAAGGAATGTTGTATCGCTTGCGTACCGAAATGTTTGCCAAAATGCAAACGCTACCCATTAAATACTTCGATACGCACGCGCACGGCGAAATTATGAGCGCGTACACCAACGACACGGACGCCACCCGTCAGCTTATCGGACATTCGTTGCCCAATCTTTTTAGCAGTTCGCTGACCCTTATCACGACGGTAGCGCTTATGCTTTCGTACAGTTTTTGGCTCTCCCTCGTCGTCGGCGTGGGTACGCTCGCGATGACCTTCGTCGTCAAAAAAATCGGCGGTAACAGCGCGAAGTATATGGTCGCGCAACAAACTTCGCTCGCGCAAGAAGAAGGGTTCGTCGAAGAAATGATGAAAGGACAAAAGGTCGTCAAAGTCTTCACGCACGAAGAAAAAGCCAAAGAGGAGTTTAACGCCTACAACGAGCGACTTTTCAAAGACAGCGAAAGAGCGCATATTTTCGGGAATATTTTAGGTCCGATTTTAGGCAATATCGGGAATTTAAATTACGTTTTACTTTCTATCACGGGCGGATTGTTGTTTGCCTTGAACGCAACCAATTACGGTTTTAGCAATTTATTTACGGGCGGAGGCTTGCTCGGTATCGGCGTTATCGTGGCGTTTTTGGGTATGTCGAGAAACTTCACGCAAATCGTCAACCAAATGTCCCAACAAATTTCTATGATAGCGATGGGTCTTGCCGGCGCGAGTCGCGTCTTTACGCTTATGGACGAAGAAAGCGAAAAAGACGGAGGCTACGTAACGCTCGTCAACGCCAAAGAGGACGAGAACGGCGAATTGAGCGAAACGGCGGAGCGTACGGGCGTTTGGGCTTGGAAACATTATCATAAAGCGGACGGTACGACGACGTATACCAAATTGCAAGGCGCAATCGTAATGGATATGGTAGATTTTTCCTACGTACCCGAAAAGCAGGTGCTTAGCGACGTGTCGTTGTATGCAAAACCGGGACAGAAAATCGCATTCGTCGGAGCGACGGGCGCGGGGAAAACGACGGTTACCAATTTGATTAACCGTTTTTACGATATCGAAGACGGAAAAATCCGTTACGACGGTATCAATATCAACAAAATTAAAAAGAGCGATTTACGCCGTTCGCTCGGCATCGTATTGCAAGATACCAATTTGTTTACGGGTACGATTATGGAAAATATCCGTTACGGCAGGTTGGACGCAACGGACGAAGAATGTATTGAGGCGGCAAAGCTTGCCAATGCGGACGACTTTATTTGCCGTTTGCCCGACGGGTATCAAACGATGCTCACCAACAACGGCGCGAATTTATCGCAAGGTCAACGCCAACTTTTATCGATAGCACGCGCGGCGGTTGCGGACGCGCCTGCGATGATTTTGGACGAGGCGACTTCCTCTATCGATACGCGGACGGAAGCGTTGGTGCAAGACGGTATGGATAAACTTATGCACGGGCGTACGGTGTTCGTTATCGCGCATAGACTTTCCACGGTACGGAACTCCGACGCGATTATGGTGCTTGACCACGGTAAGATTATCGAACGCGGAACGCACGAACAGCTCATTGAGCAAAAAGGCACGTACTATCAACTTTACACGGGCGCGTTTGAATTGGAATAAAGTAAACGAGCATAAAAAAAGCTTGCAAGAAACTGCAAGCTTTTTTTTCGTTACGGCGTATTCGTTTTTTTATAATCGGTAGGGGATACGCCCACTTCTTTTTTGAAGACCTTTCCAAAATAATTGTAATCGGAAAAACCCGTGCGTTCGGCGACGAGCGCGATGGGATTTTTTTCTTTTAGGAGCGCCTTGGCTTTTTCGATACGCTTAAAGAGTATGTATTGCGAAATACTCATACCAAACGATTGCATAGAAATTTGATACAGTTTAGTACGGGAAATGAGCAAACTTTTGCATATACAATCGGAATTTATCCGTTCGTGTAAATGCATAGTAATATATTCGTCAATTTTACTCGCGACGTTTTCGGTATTCCATTTTACCAAATTATTAATTTGTAAATAGGCGGCCGCCGCGTTGAGAATTTCTACGCACGCATTGATTTTTTCAAGATTGAGCGTCTTAATTTTTTTAAGAGCGGGGGCGATTTGTTCCTCGGTGAATCCAAGCGCTTGCGTTTTTTGTAAAGCGTTCTTCAACGATTCTTCATAGCGTTCTTTCGGCAACATATGCGCTAAAATAACGTAGCCTAAAATTCCGTCGCCCAAACGAATGGGCGCAACCGCCTCCGTCAACCCTGCGTGACAGGTGTAAATATGCGTGGAACGCCTTTTTTTCACCGTTTGGAATGCTTCTTGGTCGCAATGTTTACAGCCGGATAAGCCTTGTTTACAGCTTCGCACCAACGCGCAAAAGGCGGGCGGTGTTTCGGGGTATTCGGTGACCAAATGAAACTCGTCGTCAAACACCGAAATGCGAATTCCAACCGCGGTATAAAAGTTCTTTAAAAATTTTTGTAAATTTTTCACGTCAAAACTGCTAATCATACGTTTTTCCCTCCGTTCGTTTATAGTATACTATAAATAAAGGGAATTGTCTATGAAAATTTGAGAAAAAATGAACAATTTTACCTACTTTATTTACAAAAATACATAGAAATTCGCAAAAAAACGTTGTATAATAGAGCTAAGAAGAGCCTGGAGGGTGATTTATGAAGAGATATTATTTACAAACGTACGGCGGTTGCGTGTACGAGGACGGCGTTTTGCGGTTTGTAGCAAGCAAAAAGAGCGAAGACGCGAAATGGGGTGTGAAAATCCGTTTTTCCGATTGGGAGGAGGATTGTTATATTTTTTCACCCGCGTGTTTATACGACGGAAACCGTTTTCAAAAGGTGGATAGGGGTTGGTATCCGCCGACGTATAAAGACGAAGAAACGGGCGAGAACGCAATTCCGCTCATCAATAACGTTCCCGCGCTCAACGTAGACGGGAGCGGAGTCGTGGAAGTTACGACGGGGGATATGGCAACGCCCTGCGTGGGGATTTATTTTAGACAAAGCAAACAGGCGACGTTTATCTTTTTTGAACAGGCGGTAAAGGGCAGAAATATCGGCGTAAGAATAGAAAAGGGTTGCGTTACTTTGCAATACCCGTCGGATAGAAAATTGCAATACCGTATGATGGAAACGCCTCATCCCGACCATTTGGGCGAGTGTACGATAAAAGACGAAGGGGAAGAAAAGGGCGTAGCGGTAGCAAAAGGCGAAACGGTTACTTCCCGTATCGTTTTTGAAGAGTTTGCGTGCGAAGACTTACCTGCGTTTTTCGAATATTTTTATAACAACAGACGGAAGGTAATGCAAGGCGAACGCGCAAAAACGAAGTACGACAATGCGCTTTGGAATACGATGGAATATCATTTGAACGCGCATAACTACAACGAGGAAAAAGGGTTTTACGCGCAAACGAATAAACGATGGCACGTCGGTTGGTGTGGCGGAGGTATGTCGTCCTATCCGCTTTTAAAGCTGGGAAACGCTACCTCTAAAGAACGTGCATTGAAAACGTTGGATTATCTTACTTTCTGCGCGGGGAAGACGGGATTTTTTACGGATTTGCCTATAGAAGAATGGAAACAGCCTGTAGAAGCAAGTAAAACAATGCAATACTCCGCTACGGTGCGAAAAAGTGGCGACGGATTACAATTTTTATTTAAGCACTTTAAAATTACGACGCCTAAACAAGAATGGATTGACGCGGCGAAAAAATGCGCGGACGCGTTTGTAAAATTGTTTGAAACGTACGGTACGTTCGGTCAATGGGTCAACGTTCAAACGGGAGAACTGATAATGCCCTGTTCTTCGTGCGGAGCAATCGTGCCTGCCGCGCTTACGGAAGCTTGGTTGTTTTTCAAGGACGAAAAATACTTAGAAATAGCAGAAAAATCGGGCGAATATTATTATCAAAACTTCGTAGCGCAAGGCTATACGACGGGTGGACCGAGTGAAATTTTATGCGCGCCCGATAGCGAAAGCGGATTTGCGATGGTGGAAAGTTTCGTGACGTTGTACGAAGCGACGAAGGACGAAAAGTGGTTAAAATATGCCAAAGACGCTACGCATTTGTTCTCGTCGTGGGTGGTATCCTACGAATACGAATGGGTAACCGATTGCGAGTTTAAAATTCAAAAAATCAACACGGTGGGAAGTGTGTTTGCCAACGTGCAAAATAAACATTCCGCGCCGGGAATATGCACTTCTTCGGGTGACGCGTTATACAGATTATATAAATATACGGGCGAAAAGAGTTATTTAGAGCTTTTGAAAGATATTGCCTATTTCTTGCCTCAATGCGTATCGACGGCGGAAAGACCGTTGTATGCGTATAATTATCCACACGGCGACGAACGCGGGAAATTGGCAAGAGGGTATATTTGCGAACGGGTAAATATGAGCGATTGGGAAAGTCAAAATTGGATAGGCAGTATTTGGAACGGGTCGTGTTGGAGCGAAACGTCGGTGGCTTTGACTTTTGCGGAATTGATGGATTTTGAAGAAATGAAAGAAAATTAAAATAAAAGATATAGGAGAAAGAAAAAAATGGAAAAATTTACGACGATTAAAAAAATCAAGTATGAAGGACCTGAAAGCAAAAATCCCTTGGCGTTTAAATATTACGACGCGGACAGGGTAATTATGGGCAAAAAGATGAAAGAACATTTGCCCTTTGCGATGGCTTGGTGGCATAACCTTTGCGCAGGTGGCGCGGATATGTTCGGCAGAGCAACGGCAAACAAGTCCTTCGGCGCGAAAGAGGGCACGATGGAACACGCGAAAGCGAAGGTGGACGCAGGGTTCGAGTTTATGCAAAAACTCGGCATCGAATATTTTTGTTTCCACGACGTAGACATTATTCCCGAAGCGGACGACATCAAGGAAACCAATCGCAGATTGGACGAAATTTCCGATTATATCCTCGTAAAAATGCAGGAAACGGGAATTAAATGCTTGTGGGGTACGGCGAATATGTTCTCCAATCCCCGTTATTGCAACGGCGCGGGCTCTACCAACAGCGCGGACGTGTTTGCGTTTGCGGCCGCGCAGGTCAAAAAAGCAATCGATATCACGATAAAGCTCGGCGGTAAAGCGTATCTGTTCTGGGGCGGTAGAGAGGGCTATGAAACGCTTTTGAATACCGACGTGAAATTCGAGCAGGACAATATCGCGCGACTTATGAAAATGGCGGTAGCGTATGCGAGAAAACAAGGCTTTACGGGCGATTTCTATATCGAACCCAAACCGAAAGAACCGATGAAACACCAATACGACTTCGACGCGGCGACGGCTATCGGGTTCTTGCGTTATTACGGTTTGGACAAAGACTTTAAGTTGAATATTGAAACGAATCACGCAACGCTTGCAGGACATACCTTTGAACACGATTTGCGTATTTCCGCAATGAACGGTATGCTTGGTTCAATCGACGCGAACCAAGGAGATTATTTGCTCGGTTGGGATACGGACGAATTCCCGTTCGACGTATACAACGCAACGATGTGTATGCGCGAAGTCTTGATGGCTGGCGGTATTACCGGCGGATTTAACTTCGACGCGAAAAACCGTCGCCCTTCGTACACGGTAGAAGATATGTTCCAAGGCTATATTTTGGGTATGGACACCTTTGCGCTCGGCTTAATTAAGGCGGCGGAATTGATAGAAGACGGTAGATTGGATAAGTTTATCAAAGACCGTTACGCAAGCTATTACGATAGCGAAGTGGGCAAGAAAATTATTTCCGATTCCACGAACCTTGAAGAACTTTTCGCTTACGCGGAAAAACTCGGCGCACCCGAGCTCCCCGGTAGCGGTAAACAAGAATATTTGCAGTCCGTTATCAATAGCGTTTTCTTTAAGTAAACGAAATTAAAATTGAGCATATCCCACACTTTTTTTATCATTTTTCCACATTGACAATTAGTCTTTTTTATATTATAATTTCTTTAGTGTAAAAAAACGAAAATGTATAAAAAGGAGAAAATTTATGAGTAGTAAAAAAGTGTAAAAAAACGAAAATGTATAAAAAGGAGAAAATTTATGAGTAGTAAAAAACCAATATCGACGATTACGGAGAAAACGCCCTCGAAAAGTCAATATTTTTCTTGGATTAACAACACCAACGAAGGCTCGACCGAGCAACAAACTTTGGCAAATCTTGGCTTTTTCCGTTATTTATACGATACCTACGGAATGCAGTTAGATATATATGCGTTGGACGGTGGTAATTTGGATTGTCCCCGTTCTGTCTACGGAAGGGAGGACAGCGAACGAATAAAAGGCAAATTTCCAAACGGGTACGCTCCGTGCGTGCAGTACGCGCAAGAAATGGGCACGCGTATGGGTATATGGGGGTGGTCCTGACGGTTACGGCGATACGGCGGAAGAAGCGCAAGCGCGTCGGGATATGCTCGTGCATTTTTGCAAAGATTATAATTTCGCGCTCTTTAAATTCGATACCGTAGGTTCGGAATTGCGCCCTGAAAAGAAGGAAGAATTCGTCAAAACGATGATAGAATGTCGTGAGTATACGCCCGACTTGATTCTTTTGAATCATAGATGTACTTTAGGCGACGCGCAAAAATACGCAACGACGTTTTTATGGGAAGGTATGGAAACGTACGTAGACGTTTGTACGGCAAACCGCGTAACCGCTCCGCACAACAGAGCATATATGTTTTTCCGCGGTCATACGCCCGATTTGGCGCGTTTGACGGAAGACCACGGTACTTGTATTTCTTCGGCTATCGATTATTTTGAAGACGACTTAGTTTATCAGGCGTTTAACCGTTCTTTAATTTTAGCACCGGAGGTTTACGGAAGTCCTTGGCTTATGCGGGACGACGAATTGGCGTTGCTTGCGAGAATTTACAATTTGCACCGCCGTCATCAAAATATTTTAGTAAACGGAATGCTCCCTGAAAAAGATTTAGGCAACAACGCCGTAATACGAGGGGATAACCAACGCAGATTTTTGGCGACGGGCAACGCAAGTTGGAAAGAAAAAACGGTTACGCTTTCGTTAAACGAAGAAATCGGGCTTAAAAAATGCAAAAAGGTCGTCGTGACCCGTCGTTTCCCTACGGAACGCTTTATCGGTACGTACGCTTACGGCGAGAAAATTTCGTTGGCGTTACCTGCTTTTAGAGCTTGTTTGTTTGAGATTTGCGACGCGAGCGTTGCGGATAAACAGTTGACGAATTGTGAATATACCGTATTGCACGAAACGAACGGTGTTATCGATAAAGTCAACCTTTTGCGCACGAACGGCGAAGTGTGTTTGTATAATCCCAAAACGGACGCGAGCGAGGGGTTGGATGCTACGATTGGCGTATTTGATATTAGCTTGCAAAATCCCGTTTATTGCGGTAGCATTACCGAGTCGGCGGATTTGGAGAAAGCGGAATATCTCTACGAGAAAAGTTGTTTTTCGGCGGATAACGATTCGCTTGAAAAACGCTCTTTGCGCCGTTCGGGAAAAACGGATATACCGCAGGTGCAACGCGCGCGCGATGCGTTCTTTAACCAAGAAACGTATACGATACGCGGTTTAGACGGGGATATTCCGTTCGACGGCAATCCCGACACGATGTACGACGCTATTTCGAGAACGTCGTACGAGTTATACGGAGGGCGTGGTTCGCGAATAGAAGGCGGTTGCTTGCGCGTTGATTTTGGCGCGACGATTGACGCGGACAGAATAGAAATAGAATATTTCGACGCATACGAAAAAGATGCGGATACCTTCTTAGAACAAGAGGTAAAAGACAATGCGGAAATTTCCGAACGCTTAGAAGATTGGAGAAAAGCGCCGTTGCAAGGCGTTGTCGATTTGCGCGAAGAAAATCCCCGTACTTTGGTATTTTGGTTTCATTGGGTAACGAATACGAAGGGAAGAAGAAAGAAGGTGACCTATCAAACGCAAGGGAACTTCCGCTATCTTCGTATGGAAGAACCGATAGACCATATTTATACGATAAAAGCTTTTAAAGGCGATAAAGAAATTAACCTTACCAACGCGAAAGCGTCTAACCTTTTCGCGCATTACGACAAGAAGACGCCCAAAGAAAGAAAGGTTGGTAAATTTACTTTCGATACCTTGCCGATGCATCCGTATATCGCCGTTGCTTGCGAGGGCGTAACCGGAGCGGAAAACGTATATTGCGTGGCGAAGGTAGACGGGGAAACGTACGGATTCCCGTTTAGAGCGCCGAACTATCCGATGAATCCTTGGGAAACGGGGTTGTACCGCACCGACGGATATTATACTTTCTACCTGCCCGTGGATAAGAATTGGCTCGGTAAAGAAATTGAAATAAGCGTAATGTTCGTTGAAAATAGCGTACCCTTGGACGTATATTTATGCGACGGCAAAGAGAAACGCATCGGAAAAATGATAGACGTGCGTTTGGATTAAAAAATAATGGTTATTAAGTGAGAAATTATGAATACGTATATTGGCATTGATTTAGGCACGAGCGGGGTGAAAATCTTGCTCGTCGCGAAAGACGGAAGGATATTATCCGAGGTAAGCGAAAGCTATCCCGTGTTTTATCCGCAGGACGGTTGGAGCGAACAAAATCCAAGCGATTGGCTCGTTGCCGTAAAAACGGGCTTAAAAAAATTGTTTGAAGAGGGCAAGTATGATTCAAGCGCCGTAAAAGGCGTGTCTATCGGCGGTCAAATGCACGGTTTGGTGCTTATGGACGAGAAGGACGAAATTATCCGCCCCGCAATTTTATGGAACGACGGCAGAACGCAAAAGCAAACGGATTACCTCAACCAATCGATTGGCAAGCAAAAACTTTCCTCCCTTACGGCGAATATTGCGTTCGCAGGTTTTACCGCGCCTAAAATTTTATGGGTGAAAGAAAACGAACCCGAAAACTTCCAAAAAATCGCAAAACTTTGTTTGCCCAAAGACTATATCGCGTATATGTTGACGGGCGAATTTACCACCGATTATTCGGACGCAAGCGGTACGTTGCTTTTGGACGTGCAAAATAAATGCTGGAGCGAAGAAATGTGCCGTATTTGCTCGGTGGAGAAAAAGTGGCTTCCCAAACTTTGCGAAAGCTTTGAGGCGACGGGTAAAATTAAGGCGGAATACAATTTACCCAACGCCCTGTTGACGGCAGGCGCAGGCGATAACGCCGCGGCGGCTATCGGCACGGGTACGGTAAAAAACGGCAATTGTAATATTTCGCTGGGTACGAGCGGTACGGTGTTCGTGGCGCAGGACAACTTTTCCGTGGACGAAAAGAACGCTTTGCACGCCTTCGCGCACGCAACGGGTAATTGGCACTTGATGGGCTGTATTTTATCGGCGGCAAGCGCAAATAAGTGGTGGATAGAGGACGTTTTACAAGCGGACTACGCTTTGGCAACGCAAGCGGAAAACAAGCTCGGAGAAAATACCGTGTATTTCTTGCCCTATTTAATGGGGGAAAGAAGTCCGCATAACGACGTCAACGCGCGCGGAGCGTTTATCGGTATGCGCCCCGATACGACGAAAGCAGAAATGAGCCTCGCCGTGTTGGAAGGCGTTGCGTTCGCCTTAAAAGATTGCGTAGAGATTGCCTGCGCGAACGGCGTAAAAGTCGATAAAACGAATATTTGCGGTGGAGGAGCAAAAAGTACGCTTTGGAAAAAAATTATCGCAAACGTATTAAACGCGGAAGTCCGTTCGTTACAAACGGAACAAGGCCCTGCGTACGGCGCGGCGATTTTGGCGATGGTGGGCGTAGGCGAATACGCCTCGGTAAAAGAGGCGACGGAAAAACTCGTCAAAATTGATTCTACCGTATCACCTGAACCTAAGCTGGTAAAAAAATACGAGAAACGCTATCAAGTATTTCAAAAATTGTATCCAAACTTAAAAACGGTATTTGCAGAAATGTAACGGCGTATACGCCGTGTAAAAAGGGAAGACAAGGAAAATACATTTCCTTGTCTTCCCTTTTTTTGTTTGCACAATCTAACGCCTCA
Source organism: Clostridiales bacterium (assembly GCA_015069285.1). Taxonomy (GTDB): domain Bacteria; phylum Bacillota; class Clostridia; order Christensenellales; family Borkfalkiaceae; genus Scatosoma. Next base: position 25,569 of record SVIX01000019.1, read on the forward strand.
GGCGACCCAAGTCAAAGGTTGAGGACGAGCTACCCGTTAAGCAAAGCATTGATAATGCTTTGTAGGGGCGAGATGAGAGAGCGCATAAGTAAGCGCGAACGGTGACCGAACGCAAGGTTCACCTTGCCTTGCGTGAGAACTTATTCCCTTGCAGATTGCAAAGACAGCGTCTTTGCGCCTCGATGGCAATCGCCGTCGTAAGACGGAACAAAGCCTTCCAACAAGCAACCGTAGGTTGCGCCAAACCAACGCGTAAGCGTTCCTTATCCCGTCATTACGAGGAGCAAAGCGACGAAGTAATCTCGTGGGCAAAGGGTGTTACCCTGTTCCCTGTCACTCTGGAGTGAAGGGCGATAGCCCGTAGCGATAGAGTCTAAGAGATTCTATCGGTCACTTCGTTCCCTCCAGAATGACAAAGAGATTCTATCACTCCGCTACGCTCTGTTCCAGAATGACACTCTACCCGTCATTACGAGGAGCAAAGCGACGAAGTAATCCCGTGGGCAAAGGGTGTTACCCTGTTCCCTGTCACTCTGGAGCGAAGGGCGATAGCCCGTAGCGATAGAGTCTAAGAGATTCTATCGGTCACTTCGTTCCCTCCAGAATGACAAAGAGATTCTATCACTCCGCTACGCTTTGTTCCAGAATGACACTCTACCTGTCATTGCGAGGTTGCGACGGGCTTAAATTGTGGATAACTTTATTTTTATACAGAAAAAATAATTGTGGATAGCTTTATTTTTATGCAGAAAAAAATATAATTATAAAAAAATTTTTTAATAATTTCATAAAAATACTTGACATAGGGGGGGG
>SVIX01000072.1 GCA_015069285.1 Clostridiales bacterium
CGGTTCGTCGGCTAAATATTTCGACGCGGATTTAAAAGCAAGTTTATCCGCCGTTTCCGCGCCAAAACATAAGGTATTAACGGTAGGAATTGACGATAATAATTTTATCGCGCCACTTGCAAACAGCTCCGCGGGGGAGGTGGCAAATACGGTGGGGAGTTCAACAACGACGTCCGCGCCTGCTTGTAAGGCGTGGTTAGCGCGAATGCGTTTGTCCATAATCGACGCCTCACCGCGTTGCACGAAATCACCGCTCATAAGGCAAACAATCGCGTCGGAATCCGAGCGTTCGCGCGCGAGGTTTAATTGATAAAGATGTCCGTTGTGGAAAGGATTATATTCGCAAATTATTGCGCAAATTTTCATTTTATTTTCCCTATTTCCTTTACAATATAAAAAATGTGTGCTATAATAATTAAAGTGACTTTTAAAAGTTGTATAAATATTATACACGAAAAAGAAAAATAAATAAAGTATTTTAAGAGGTATATTATGAAGAACGTATTGGAAGAAATCAAAAGAAAAGCAAAAAGCTTAAACAAAACGATTGTTCTTTGCGAGGGAGAAGATTCGCGCGTAGTGAAAGCGGCCGCGGACGCAACGAAAGAGGGAATCGCAAAAATCGTCTTGCTTGGCGACGAAGCCCAAATCAAAGCGAATAATCCTGATATAGATTTGACGGGTGTAACCATCGTCAATCCGCTTACGAGCGAAAAATTGCCTGAATACAACGCAAAACTTTGCGAACTTCGCGCGTCCAAAGGTATGACGAGCGAACAAGCCGAAAAATTGCTTGCCGACGGGACTTATTTCGGCGCGATGATGTTAAAAATGGGCGACGTTGACGGGCTTGTTTCGGGGGCGTGCCATTCTACGGCAAATACCCTTCGTCCCGGTCTTCAAATTATCAAAACGGCGAAAGGCGTTTCCTCCGTATCCAGCTTTAATCTTATGATTTGTCCTCCGCAAGGCAATCCTTATTGTCCCGACGATTTGGTGGTATTTGCCGATTGCGGTTTAAATCCTACCTATACGAGTGAAGGACTTGCCGATTGCGCGATTGCTACGGCAAACTCGGCGAAAGCAATCGTAGGAATTGAACCCAAAGTAGCGATGTTATCCTTCTCGACGATGGGAAGCGCAAAACACGACAACGTTACGCTTGTCGCGGAAGCGGTAAAAATCGCCAAAGAAAAAGCGCCCGATTTAAAAATTGACGGGGAATTGCAATTTGACGCGGCAATCGTTCCTTCCGTTGCAAAATTAAAAGCGCCGACTTCAGAGGTTGCAGGAAACGCAAACGTGTTCATTTTCCCTGATTTACAAGCAGGAAATATCGGTTATAAAATTGCGGAAAGACTTGGCGGGTTTATGGCGGTAGGACCTATTTGTCAAGGTTTTGCTAAACCTTTAAACGACTTATCGCGTGGTTGCAAGAGCGAAGACGTCGTTGCGGCGGTTGCGATTACGGTTTTGCAAACGCAGTTATAAACCGCGACGAGATTCTATTTTGCAAAAAGAATGATAGAATTTTATAAAAAATAAAAAATTCATCGAAAAAAAGTTGACAAAGTCGTAGAAATATACTATACTTGAAAGGCTGGTTTTATGATGATTATCGACGTTAGAAAACTCAACGCCCAAAAAAAGTATTCGGGCAGTATGCAATTTAGTTACGTTGCGCCTGAAGAATTGTTGGATATACCGTTCGTAAAATTTGCGAATCCCGTTACGGTTTCGTTTGATTACGAGTTATACGAAGACGATTCCTTGGAAATACACGGTCAAATTTCCTATCGTTTAGAGGGACAATGTTCTCGTTGTTTAAAGGATACGGCGCAGGATTTTGTAGGCGAAATTGACGCGTATTTTCAACCGAAAAAAGACAGCGAAGATTATTCGTATACAAACGGGGTTATTCATTTGGAAAAAGCCGTAGACGAGGCGATTATGGCAAGCTTGCCGTTTACGCTTTCTTGCGGTGAAAATTGCGAAGGGATTTCTTTCAAACAATAAAACGGTAAAAAATCAAAAGAATTTAAACGAGAGGTGTTAATATGGCAGTACCTAAGAGCAAACAATCCAAAAGCAGAACGAACAAGAGATTCGCAAACTACAAGGCAACGGCAACTACGCTTGCTGAATGTCCTCATTGCCACGAATTGAAGCAAACGCACGCAGTTTGCAAAAATTGTGGTTACTATGACGGCAAGGAAGTTGTTTCTCAAAACGAAGAAACTAAATAATTCGTCTATGTTATGAAATGCATCAGGCGGGTGTAAATATGCACCCGCTTTTTTGCGTTAATAAAAAAATAAAAATTAACTGTGGTTTATTATTTTCTTTGATTGACAATTCTATAAAGTTATGGTATAGTAGAAGGGTAAAAGGAGAAAAGTAAAATGAAGGAAAAATATAGCGTAACGGGTATGTCCTGTTCGGCTTGTTCGGCGGGGATAGAACGAACCGTTCGAAAATTAGAAGGCATGAAAAACGCCGAAGTATCGCTTATGGGTGAATGCATGACGGTAGAATACGATGAAAAATCGTTGTCAAAATCCCAAATTTTTCAAGCGGTACAGGATTTGGGATACGGTATTAAAGAATACAACGATAACGTATTCGACAAACAAAAACCACAACCCGATAGATTAAAAAAGCGTTTTTTATTATCGCTCGTATTTTTAATCCCTTTGTTATATCTTTCTATGGGAGGAATGATAGGACTTCCGCAACCCGTTGAAATTGTTAGCGTATCTTTGCAAATGTTTTTTGCTTTGGCGGTAATGATTATTGATTTTAAATTTTTCGCAAACGGAACGAGAGCGCTTATAAAACGCGCGCCCAATATGGACACATTGGTGGCGATGGGTTCTTTCGTATCGTTTTTATACAGTTTCGTGTATACCGTGTTGCTATATGCAGGAAAAAATTTTCACGTGCATATGTTTTACGAATCGTCGGCAATGATTTTAACGCTCGTAACCCTTGGTAAGTGGTTAGAGGAAAAATCGAAAAGAAAAACGGGCGAAGAAATAGAAAAACTCATCAAATTGATGCCCAACGTCGTGAGCGTACAACGCGGTGATACGCAGACGAAAATTGCGTTTTCCGAAATACGGGTGGGAGATATTCTCGTGGTGAAGCAGGGCGAATACGTTCCCGTAGACGGAAAAGTAATCGAGGGAAAGGCGTTTATCGACCGCGCGGCTATTACAGGCGAAAGTATGCCCGTAGAAGTAGAAGAAGGTAGCGCGGTGACGGGTGCGGATATCGTAAAGAGCGGATTTATAAAAATTTTAGCAGAAAAAGTCGGCGCGGATACCACGCTTTCGCAAATCGTGAAAATGGTAAAAGAGGCAGGCGCAAGCAAAGCGCCTTTGCAAAAAACGG
>SVIX01000020.1 GCA_015069285.1 Clostridiales bacterium
ACCGAACCCATAGAACAACCCGTAATGAAATCGGGACGAATCCCTTCTTCTTCCATCGCTTTTAAAAAGCCTACGTGCGCTACGCCTCGGCTACCGCCTGCGCCTAACGCAAAACCAAGTTTCTTTTTCAATTTTTCCCCTCTTTAACCTTTTAAACTTGACTATACGCGCCGAGCAATTTACTCTCAAGCGTATGTAACGCAACCGCTTTTAACATTTCTTGCGTTTCTTTTTGCGCAATATCGCAATCCGCTTCGATGAAAAAACGGTATTCTCCTACTTTGTTTTTTTCGGGACGGCTTTCGATTTTCGTCATATTGACGCCGTAGTTTGCGATAATTTGCAAAAGCTCGATTAAACTGCCGGGCTTATGCGGACAAACGGCGGAAAAGAATACCCGTTGACTATTTTTAGGCAACGCCTTTTCCCCTTTTTTGATTAAAAGGAAATGCGTATAATTATTTTTCTCGTCCGAAATACATTCCGTTCCCATAACGAACCCCTTTCGCAGGTTTTCCGTGTGCGCGCCAACGATTGCCACGCTTTTTCCCGACTCGTCTTCCATAGCGCGCAATAAACCGAACGCCGTCGATTCCACGTCGCGAAGGGAGGCGAACGGCATTTGCTTATTTAAAAAAGTTGCGCATTGGTCTAACGCCTGACGGTGAGAATACACTCTGCCTATCTCCGATAATTTTACGCCCTCTTTATATACCAATCTGTGGTCAATCTTGACGACGAGTTCTTTCACCGCATACACGTCGGGGGTTAATTGCAATAAATCTAAATTTTGCAAAACTCCGCCTTGTAAACTGTTTTCAATCGGTACAACCGCCGAATCTACCCGTCCGTTTTCCACAGCGGAAAACACCTCGGGAAAGTTGCGAAAGGGAACACATTCGTCCCATCCGTTACGGGAGTTTTCCCCCGCCGATTCCGTTTTTAAAAAGGATTGCGCCGCCAAGTGCGAATAACTTCCCTCCGGACCTAAAAATGCTATTTTCATATTTTTTTCTCCTGTTCGTTTAAAAAACGAATTGTTCGTTTTATGTGCGTTACGAAAAACGCGGATTTTCCGACGGGCGCGTACTTTGTCGTACGCAACCGAGGAAAAACGTAAGTTTGACGCCCCTATTACAACCACGCCCCGTCTTAGGTAAAAAAACACGTAGATACGAGTAAGACAAGGAAAACGCGGATTTTCCGACGGGCGCGTACTTTGTCGTACGCAACCGAGGAAAAACGTAAGTTTGACGCCGTATTACGACGTATATCCGTGTTTTTTTATACTTGGGAGGCTAAATCCAATAATAACCTCTCCGTATCCTCCCACCCAAGACAGGGGTCGGTAATAGACTTCCCAAATACTTCGTCGTGCTTTTGCGCGCCCTCGACGAGAAAGCTCTCTATCATAAATCCTTTTACAAACTTTTTAAAATCCGCGTCAAAACGACGATTTTGCATTACCTCTTCGGCAATACGGATTTGTTGTCTGCATTGTTTGCCGGAATTGGAGTGGTTGCAATCAATGATAATCGCAGGATTTTCCAAACCCGTATACATTTCGGCAAGTTGCATAACCGTTTCATAGTGAAAATTCGGCACGTCGCGACCTGCGCCGTCCACTCCGCCCCGTAAAATGGCGTGCGCGTACGGATTGCCGTCCGAACTCACTTGATAGTTCCGATATTTAAAAACTTGCGGGCTTTGCGCCGCGAATATAGAATTGACGAGCGCAATAATATTTCCGCTCATCGGATTTTTCAAGCCCACGGGCGCGTCGATACCGCTCGCTACCTGTCTATGGAGTTGGTCCTCCACACTTCTTGCCCCGACGGCGTGATAAGAAAGTAAGTCTTCCACGTACGCCGTATTTTCAGGGTACAGCATTTCGTCCGCCGACGTCAAACCCGACTCGTTCATCGCCGCAAGGTGCAACGCGCGAATACTTCTGATTCCGCGCGCAATATCCGCCGCGCCCTCGGGGTCCGGTTGCAAAAACATTCCTTTATAGCCGACGCCTTTGGTTCTCGGTTTATTCGTGTAAACTCTCGGCACGATAACCAGCTTGTCCTTTACTTTTTCGTTAAGTTTTCCCAACCGAGAAATATATTCGAGCGTAGGCGCAGGCTCGTGCGCAGAACAAGGTCCTACCACCACGAGCATCTTTTCCGTTTTTCCCGAAATTACATTACGAATTTCTTCGTCGCGAACCTTTTTAATTTGTTTTAATTCCGCCGTCATTGGAGATTCGGCGATAAATTCTTCCGGTTCAGGTATAAAGTATTGCTTGTTTAACATAACCGTATTTCTCCTTACTTTTCTTTCGTCATTTTCCCAAACCCGTTATATATTCCTTTACCTTTGGCGATACGTATTCGTCAATAGGCGTACCGAATTGCAAACTGTTTCTTACGATGGACGAACTCACGTGCAACAATTCCTGCGGACAGGGCAAGTACACAGCCAACAGTTCTTCGTCTAATTTTTTGCTTGCGTATAAATTGGCGTTTTCATAATCTAAATCCACGCCGTTCCGAATTCCGCGCACGTAAATTTTCGTGTTTTCTTTTTCAAGCAACTGCGCTACCGTACCGATAAAAGTAACCACCTTTATCCGCGGTTGATTGTCAAACGCCAACGCCAACATTTTCTCGCGTTGTTCGATAGAAAAACAGGGTGTTTTCGCGGGGTTGACCATAATCGCAACCACCACTTCGTCAAACAACCGTAAACAATCGCGTATTACCGCCTCGTGACCGAGCGTCAACGGGTCGAACGTGCCTGCGAATACGCATTTTTTCTTTTGTCCCTTTTCCATACTCACTCCTTGCGTTGTTTGCGAAAGAAGGTAAACACCGCCTTTCCGTAACGCCGTTCGTCGTATTTTTCCAACCCGACGATTTCGCCTTCAAACGCCCTATCGCGCTCGTATACGGCGACGCCTTTATCGCTTAACAAGTCGTTCTTTGCAATCTTTTCAAGCGCCGTTACGCCGTAATCGAATTTATAGGGCGGGTCGATAAATATCAAATCGAATTGCCCTTGCTCTCTATCCAAACAAATGGAAAAATCGTAATTGCTAACGCGCGCCTCGTTCGAGAGCGGAATTTTCAGCGTCGCCAGATTGCTTTTGATAAGCGCTACGCTGTCTTTGGAATAATCGTTAAACACGACCTCTTTTGCTCCGCGCGATAAACTTTCAATCCCCAACGCACCGCTACCCGAAAACAAATCCAACACTCTCGCGCCGTTTATTTTCAAAGCCAAGATATTAAACAACGCCTCGCGCGCTCTATCCGAAGTGGGGCGAACGTCCTCCCCTGCAAACTCTTTTAATAGCCTGCTCCTGTATTTTCCGCCGATAATTCTCATTTTTATCTCCGCTTATTTGCGTTTTTTAGGTTTCGTACCGGGTAACCCGCCGTAATTTATCTTTTTGATTTTTTGTTCTTGCGCCGCCGATTCTCTGTCCCTGCGTTCCTGTTCGCGAATGGTCTTATTTCTCTTAGCATACGCACCGGCGATATAGATAACGCCCGTAGCAAGAATGGGAATAATCCCGAACAATGCGGAGAAATAATAGCTAACGCCCCAGCCGTTTACGTTCATAAAATATACGGGTAATAGCGACCAGCCTGAAAGCAAAAAGCACGCGATAACCAAAATGCCAAACCCAGTACTGTGGCTTTGTTCCACGCCCGTATACAACGAATCGATAATTTGTTGATTTTTACCGAAAATGATTGCGCCGATAACGGTAAACACCGCCGTCAACACGCCCATCGCAAAACCTTTCCAAGCACGGTATTCCTTTGCCTCTTTATGGAAGGAAATTTTAAATTCTTGCCCGTAAGCGTCTAAGGAATGGCGTTTCATATTTCCCGAAACGAGCATTTGATAGGCGTTCCCGCCGTGCGCGTACGCTATCAACCCGTTATACGCTACCGCTACCGCAATACAAACGATTGTCCATATCAGCTTGCTGTTGTCCCAAACGAATTTTTCTTCTTTCATGGTAATCATCATAAGCACCGACCCTGCGCAAAAATACATCAATAACGCAGGAATACCGCCCTTAACCGATTCCCAAACCAGTCTGCCGAATTTTCTCAATTTCATCTTTACCGTAGACATAACAATTCTCCTAAAAACTTTTTCACTCGTAACCCGTTTATTCTCGGATATACCTCCGTTCCGCGCGCCTCGTCGCCGAACAAAGCACTTCGTAACAAATCGTACCCGTTTCCTTTGCCGTTTTTTCGGCGTCCGTCATAATAGGCACGAGCGCGCCTCGCTTATACGCGCCGAAACGCAAACACGCGTCCATACAAAGGTTGTTGGCGTTATCCAAAAAACCGTCCGTACCGTTTTCCCGCGTCCGCAAAAAGCCGTCTGCATATCCAACTCTTAAAACGGAAAGTTTTTCCCCTTTATGCGTAGCGCAAACCTCGCCGTAGCCCACTCCGCCACCCGTAAAGGTTCGAGTGGTTGCTACCCTCGCGTATACCGCCATCGCCTTTTGCAAGGAAGGCTTAACGGGAATATCTTGCGCGCCGTCGGGCAGGTAGCCGTATAACCCAATGCCCGTTCTTACGAAATCAAACGCAAACCGTTTTCCGAGCAACGCTCCGTAAGTCGCGCTTAAATGCCGTTTCACCGAAGGGAAATACGCTCGGCAAACGCGTTCTGCCCGTAAAAATTCCGCGCGCTGTTTTTCCGCCGAGGAAAGGGTTACGCCGTATAAGTGAGAATACAACCCCTCTACCCGCACGAAAGCGTTTTGCGCAAATAATTTGCATACTTTTCCGAGCGTTTGCAAATTCATACCGTATCGGTTCATACCCGTATTCGCTTTTAAATGCACGCGAACGGGTATTCGCGCGTTTTGCGCAAAGGCGAATATCCTATTCGCCGTATACAAATCCCCGACGGTAAGAATAAACGCGTTTTTTGCGCCGAGATAAATCTCGTGTTCGTTTAACGGCGGAGTAAGCGTTAAAATATCCTTTCCGCAAACCGCCGTCCGAACGGCAATCGCCTCTTCCAAAAGCGAAACGGCAAACAACGCCACTTCGCCCTGCAACGCAAGCGCAACCTCCTCCGCTCCGTGACCGTAGGCGTCGGCTTTTATCACCGCGCATATCGGCGCACCCGAACGGGACGAAAGGGTTCTTGCGTTTTTTCGTATATGTTCCAAATAAATATTCGCTACCGTTTTTTGCACAATTTATCGTATGCAAAAGCACACGCAAAATTGACGGTTATTCTCCAAAAATAATTCTATGGCAGTTATCGCAGTCAATCCCCTCGCCGAGTTTACTCTTCGCTACTAACGGAGGCTCCATACTGCAAAACGGACATCGCCCTGAATATAGCTCTCCAACTACGGGGAAAATCTTTTCTTTCCGTTTGGTCAAATATTTTTTAAGCAATTCGGGCGACACTTCCGCGGAAAGCGTGGTAAGCTCGTTTTCGATTGCCTTACGCTCGGATTCTTGCGCCGATTTTACCGCCTTATATTTTTCCGAAACTTCGGGGTATTGCTTTTGCGCGGAAATAACTTGTTTTTTCAACTTTTTATATTCCGCGTCCGTTTCCTTAATCACCGCCGTCAGCGCGGTAATTTCCGCGCGAATTTTTTTAAGCTGGTCCACTTTCGCCTGCGCTTTCTTTCTGTAAAAGGAAATATCCGCGCCACCCTTTACCAATTCTTCCAAATTTTCAAAATCGGAAAGCGTTGCTTCTACCTGCGCGTATTTCTTTTCCAAAGATTCCGCCTCCGCAGTCAAAGCCGTTGCTTTAACTTCCAACGCTTCTAATTTTTCGGGCGCGCTCTCTAAAAATTTCTTCAATTTGAGATATTCTTTTCTCTCCTCGCTTCCCGCTAAATCGCGTTCTAATTTGTAGAGCTTTTTGTCCGTTTCCTGATACTTCAAAATTGCTTGTAATTGTGACATAACACTAACTCCTTACCGTCAAATCAGCATAGCGTCCGTGTGATAAACGCACGTTGCCTCTACCTTTTGACGAATTTTTTTATAAAATTTTTCAAATCCGTAATTTTCGGACGCGTAATGCGTCAGGGCGATTACGGCAAGCCCTTTCTCCAACGCTAAGGCTACGACGTGATGCTTAAAATCGGAAGAAACGATTACTTGCGCGCCTTGTTCCACGGCAAACGCTACCGACGATTCGTCCGCGCCCGCTCCGCAAAAACTCGCTACTTTTCTCACCTTTTTTACGCCGTTTTGGTACACGAGCGTTTTTCGCGTGGAAAATTCCCTTTCTACGTTTTTTACAAAATCGTCAAAGGCAATTTCCGATACCTCGTACGCCCTACCGTATCCGCCTTCCGTCAAAGGGTGCATAATCGTAGCCCTTTTCTTTTCGCCTAAACACGCCTTCGAAATTCCCTCTTGCAAGCTTTCGTCTATTCCGCCTTTCGCGCCGTCTAAATTTAAATGCATCGCAATCACGGAAATTCCGTTTTGAATACACTTTATCAATTTTTCGCCAAGCGGTTGAAACGCGTTTATTTGAATCTCGCTGATTTTTCCGTAAATCGCAGGGTGATGCGTTACGATTAAATCCGCGCCCGTTTTTATCGCCTCGTCAACCGCCGACAACGATAAATCCAAAGAAAACAACGCTTTCTTTACCTCCGCGCCCGTATTTACGAGAATACCGCTATTATCGTACGCGCCGTATTTTTCGCAATATTCGTCGCTTAAAGCTTTTGGCGCAATCGCGTCGATTTCTTTGTAAAATTCACTTAATTTCACCGTTTAGTACTCCTTGTAAGCGTTCTTTTTTTCGTTGCAATTCCTCTCGGCTTTCCGCTTGCAAATTTTCACGCAAGAGATACGCTTCGGCGTTTTTTAAAAGTCGTTCCATTCTCTTTAAAAACGCCTCGCCCCGCGTCGATAAGTTTTCTTTCCCGAACTCGTATTCCGCGTCGGAATACGCTTGCTTTTCTTCTCCCGCTTTGCGTTTACGACCCACGATAACTTCGTAAAACTTCCCGTCTTCAAAGGTAAAATCACGCTCTATAAACGCCCCTGCCTCTATCAGATAGCGCCGTAATTTCTCCCCGTCGTGCATCGGTTGTAAGACGAATACCTCTGGCAAAAACCCGTAGCGCGCGTCGGATAAAATCGCAACCATTTCGCTTCCGCCCATACCTGCGATTAACACTTCTTGCGTATCTTTTGGAACGCCGAAAAAACCGTCGCCAAGCACGCCTTTCGCTTTGCCTTCTTTGACGAATGGCGCAAGTAACTTTTCCGCTTTGGATAAACTGCCTTTGCTAATATCCGAAAAAATCACCCGTTCGGAAAGTCCGTTTTTTAATACGTATTCGCTACAATACCCGTGGTCGCACCCTACGTCCGCAAAACTTTCCGCTTTTTGTAATAGGGAACAAAGCGTATCAATGCGTTTCCCGTAGCCCATTATTCAAGGAAGTCCTTGAGCTTTTTACTACGCGAAGGGTGGCGAAGTTTTCTCAACGCTTTCGCTTCGATTTGACGGATACGCTCACGCGTAACGTTAAACTCCTTGCCCACCTCTTCCAACGTTCTGGGTTTTCCGTCGTCGATACCGTAACGAAGGCGAAGCACCTTTTCCTCTCTGGGCGTAAGCGTGTCCAACACCCCGAAAAGCTGTTCTTTCAACATCGTCGTAGCTACGGAATCGCTCGGCGTCGCCGTCTTCTCGTCCTCGATAAAATCGCCCAAATGGCTGTCTTCTTCTTCACCGATAGGCGTTTCAAGGGATACGGGGTCTTGCGCAATCTTCAAAATTTCGTGTACGCGCGCCTCTTCCACGCCCATTTTTTCGGCTATTTCCGCCGGCGTGGGTTCACGGCCAAGTTCTTGTAACAATACCCGTTGTACCCGCGTAAGCTTATTTATCGTTTCAACCATGTGCACGGGAATACGAATCGTTCTCGCTTGGTCCGCAATCGCGCGCGTAATAGATTGACGAATCCACCACGTTGCGTAGGTGGAGAATTTAAAGCCTTTTTCGTAGTCGAATTTCTCTACCGCCTTCATAAGACCTAAGTTCCCTTCCTGAATTAAGTCGAGAAACAACATACCGCGTCCCACGTAACGTTTGGCGATGGAAACGACCAAACGAAGGTTGGCTTCCGAAAGGCGTTTTCTCGCCGTTTCGTCGTTTTCTTGCATACGTTTTGCAAGCTCCACTTCCTCCTCCGCCGAAAGCAAAGGTACGCGACCTATGTCTTTGAGATACATTTTAACGGGGTCGTCCAAACCGATATCGGCGAGCGCCTGCTCAAAAAGTTCTTTATCGCGCGCGTCTTCGTCTACGATTTGAATTCCCGCTTGCGAAAGCGACTTATAAATAAAGTCCATTTGATTGGGGTCGGCGTCAAACTTTTCCAATCTGTCGCAAAGCTGATTGGTCGTAATACTGCCCTTTTTGCCGTACCCTTCGATAAGTTCCGCTAAAATGTCGTTAAGTTGTTGTTCGGATATATTATTCACCCTTTTTATCCTCCGTTTATATCAAAATCGGTTTTACCCGTTTTTTTATTTTTTCGTTTTTAATTGTATTCTCCGTTTCATAAGCTCGGCTAATTTTTTTGCAATCTCTTTTCGCTTTTCTTCGTCCGTTTCCTTTGAATATTGCCCGTTTAGCTTTTGAATTTCTTTTTCAACGTCCTCGCTTTGTATACTGCGTACGCTATCGAAAAAGAACCGTTCCGCCACTTCTCCCGTCAATTTGTCGCCGTAACTTAAATCCAAAATCTCGTTTAGCTCTTGACTGCTTTCGTCTAAAATTTCAAACAACTCGCTCGGACGGATTCGCTCGTTTGCATTTTCCCGCTCTAAAACGTACTTTGCGACGATGTTTTGCGTTTCGTCCGTAAAGACGATGCTCGTCAAGTCGAACGATTTCGCGTAGGGCGCGGAAAAGAGTTTAGACGCCAAAATAAAGCGCATCGCTTTTTTGCGTTTATCCGTTCCCGACGCCGTTTCGGCGATTTTCGCCTGTACTTGCGTCGAAGGTTCTTGGCTTATCCGTTCCTTATTACCGTTTAGTAAATCCCGTTCAAGCGCGTGATAGCTAATCCCCGTTTTATCCCGTAATTTTTTTAAAAGCTCTTCCTTGACCGATTCGCTTTCGGCTTTTGCAACCACTTCCAACGCTTCGGCAACGAACCTGCGTTTTTGCGCCGTATCTGAAAGCGTGTATTTTCGCTCTAACGCGTGAATTTTATAATCCACGAGAGGCATCGCCTCGTCTAAGCATTTTTGGTACGCCTCTTTTCCCTGTTTTACGACGTCGTCGGGGTCTAATCCGTCGGGCATCGGCACGACTCGTACGTGTAAATCCTCATCCTTTAAAATTTCCAATCCGCGTAAATCGGCGTTCTGTCCTGCAAAATCCCCGTCGTAACTAATATACACATTGGACGAATACCGTTTGATAAGCCGAGCCTGTTCGACGGTAAGCGACGTGCCCATAGACGCCACGACGTTTTCAAAGCCCGCTTGATAAAGCGAAATGGTATCCATATATCCTTCCACCATAATGACTTCGCTTATCGGCCGTTTGCGTTTTAGTTTTTTCAAAAGATTGATATTATATAAGGTTTTACGCTTATTGAATAAAAGCGTTTCCCGCGTATTTTTATATTTTGCAAAATCGGATTTTTCAAGCAACCGTCCACCGAACGCCACGACCTCGTCAAAGGCGTTGATAATCGGAAAAATCAATCTTCCCGCCTCAAAATCCACCAATCTTCCGTTCTTACCTTCGCTTACCGCTCCGCTATCGATTAAGTCCTGTTTAGAGTACCCCTTTCCCGCCAAATATTCAGGCAAAGAATAAAAGTCAAGGGACGCGCCAAGCCCGAACTTTTTTACGGTGGTAGGAGAAAGTTTGCGGTTGGAAATATACTGCAAATGCGCCTCGGCGCGAGAATCTCCGCTGTATAAATTGGACAGATAAAATTTCGCGCTATCCAACATAATGGACGCCATTTTATCCCTTTTTTTCTTCATTTCGATTGCGTGTTCCGTATCAAAATTCGTTTCGGGGACTTGCATTTTCGCGCGCCCTGCCAAAATCCGAATCGCGCCCATAAAATCGGTAGGTTCGATTTCGCGCACGAACCCGACGACGTCGCCCGATACGCCACACCCGAAACAATGATAAAACTGTTCGCTTTGATTGACGGCAAAAGAGGGCGTGCGCTCGTGATGAAACGGACAGCACGCCCAATGCGTATTGCCCTTTCTGTCCAAAGGTATATAGCTTCCGATAACGTCGACGATATCGTTGCGTTGTTTGAGTTCCTGCATAAAGCGAGGGTCAAACCCTTTGCTCACGATTGCATACCTCCTATGGAAAAAGTAGAAGGAATAAACAAACCTTCAAACACGCTTATCGCGTATTTGTCCGTCATTCCAGATAAATAATCGCATACGACGCGTTCTTTGCCGTCTTGCTCCAAGCGCCGAAGATAGGTCTTCGGCAATTTATCCACGTTCGCCGTAAAATAAGTAAACATTTGCGTCAACATACGCTCCGAACGCTCTTGAATGGATTTATTTGCAAGCTCGTATACCCGTTCAAACATAAACGAACGGAGTTCGTTGGTTGCAGACATTACCTCGTCGGACATTTTTACGTACGGTTTTTGATAGGAGTTTTGGTAAATATCGGTAATCGCCGTATTGATGCGCGTTTTCGTTTCTTCGCCAAGCAATTTCACGGCGCGAGGCGGTAAATCGCTCGCCTTTAATATCCCTGCGCGAACGGCGTCCTCAATGTCGTGATTGATATACGCAATCCTGTCCGCCAAAGAAACGGCTTGTCCTTCTAACGTTTGGGGTTTACCTGAACTTTTATGCTGTAAAATCCCGTCGCGGACTTCTACCGTCAAGTTCAATCCTCTGCCCTCTTTTTCAATACAATCGACGACGCGCAAGGATTGCTCGTTATGAAAAAATCCGCCCGTTGCAAGTTTTGCCAACACGCGTTCGCCCACGTGCCCAAAGGGCGTATGCCCCAAATCGTGACCAAGCGCAATCGCTTCCGCCAAATCCTCGTTGAGCGCCAACGAACGGGCAATCGAACGGGCGATTTGCGACACGTCGAGGGTATGCGTTAAACGGGTAATATAATGGTCGCCTTCGGGCGCGAAAAATACCTGCGTTTTATTTTTCAAGCGCTTGAACGAATTACTGTAAATAATTCTATCCCTATCGCGTTGAAAGTCGGTACGGAATTGACAAGGCTTTTCCGCCTTTAATCTGCCTTTGGTGTTTGCAGATTTTTGCGCGTACGCAGAAAAAAACCGTTCTTCCTGCGCGCAAACGCGCTCTCTCACGCAAGAAAATTCTTGCAATTCTATTCCCTCAAACATAGGTGCTCCCTCCTTATTTTTATATTTCCCCTTATATTATATATTCGACAAAAATTTGCGATTTCCTTTTTTTCTTGAAAAATTTTTTAAATTTTTTTTATTTAGCGCAAAAAGGAGGCTTTTTCGCCCCCTTTTTTTATCGGTTTCTAAAATATTTATACCCTAATTTTAAGTACTTTAAACGCTATTACGCGCCCGCCTTCGCTTGGCGTTTTACGGCGTTTTTTCTTAAAAATTCCAATTTATACGAATTATAACGCAAAATAAACAAAGACGGTAGGTTCAAAATTGCGCTGATGATTGCCACGGGCAAAGCGACCGCAAGCCAAAGCGGGGATATAAAAAAGAACGCCAACAACAAAAAGCTTGTAAACACGCTCGTTATATGCCCGATTTCACCGTAACAAGCTTCCAATAAATACCGCTCGATATACTCTACGCTTTTGGGGTCGGCAATTTTATTTTTGCGAAAGCCCGTAAACTGCCCGATTTCTGGAATTTTATCCTTCCATTTGCGGATTTTAAGTTTTTCGTAAAACTGTTTTTCCTTTGCGCTCACCTGAAAAATTTTCTTTTCGTGATTGGCGCATTTGGCGGGCAACAATCTACAAACGGTTGCCGTTAAGCCGTCTATCAACAAAACGACGACGATGGAGAACCACGTCAAACCCAACACGCTGAAAAATCCTTCGCCCGTAATGAAGGTAACGCTTGCGGTGATAAGAATGGACGCGCAACAAATGATTACTAAGTACAGTATCATTTTTCCACCTCAATATTCTCTTCCCTTTCAAAGACGAGCGGTTGATTATACACTTCTTCGTATTTTGCTTTACACAGCGCGTACGCCTCGTTTCGCATCTTTTCCGCGCCTAATTTTTCACCCAAGCTCGCATCGGGATAAATCGGTGGCATAATATGCAAAGTATGCCGTTGCAGGGGATAACCGCTTTCGTCTACGCGCTCTTTATCGTCTTGCATCGTAATAAACATAGGTACGACGGGCACGTTGGCGCGGTACGCCATTTTAAATCCGCCCACCTTAAAAGGACGGGGTTTGCGGTAATTCCACCACATCGCTTGTTCGGGATACACGAGAATGGTTTCCCCACGCTCCAAAAGTTTATTTACCGCCGTCATAAAATTAATCATCGTTCTACGGTTTCTCGACAACGGCAAGGTATTACAATGGCGGAACAAAAAGCCGTATAACCCGGGGAAATTGGTATAATTCCCCTCACGAATGACTTTATATAAATATTTTCTCGGCAAATATTTTCGAATACAATGAAAAACGATATAGTTATCAAACGGAGAAAAATGATTGCAAGTTACAATCGCCCCGTTTTTTACCGCCTCAAGATGCTCCTCGCCCTCTACGCCGTCTATCACCAAAATATCCTTTTTTATCAAAGAAAGAAAATATCTGTCCCCGATAAAATTGGCGATTCGGCGTTTTAATTTACTCGAAAACTTCTTACAAAGATAATCTGCTTGTTCGGGTAAAAGTTCGGGCGCGTTCGGGTCGTCCTCTAAATCCTCTTCAAACCGCCCTGCGCGTTCGTATTCTTTTATCCGTTCCAATACCGCCCGTCTTTCGGGGGAAATTTTAGATAAATCCATCTTTTTCACCTTATTTACTTTTTATTTTTCTTTGCGTACGAATATAATTATTCGGGTTATCCGCTTCCGATTTTGCAAGCGCGATAAGCTTTTCTCCGCCCACTCTATCTCGCTCCGCCATTTCAGGGGTAAACGCCTGTTTTTGCGCTAAAATAACTTCGTAATACTCCGTTTGTTTTGCAAACTCCCAAAAATACTCCTCATACAAAACCCCGTCGTAATGCCAAGGTTTCATTGCAAGATTGTAATGAATGAGTTTGGGCGGATTATCCGTTACGCCACCGATGGGCATTCTATTCCATTCCGCGCCGTAAAAATATACCTTCCCTTTGCAAATCAGGTTCAAACAGTCTTGGTCGGGCGCAACGGTAAAATCGTAACTGCTTAAAATTCCGTAAAACGTTTTATAAAAATCTATCGCGCGAAGTTGTTTTAAGTTTAACACGATAACGCCCGAATTAAAATATTCCTCCGCGTCTACGTCTAACGCGTTCTTGGTGTATTCGCGAAACTGCGGAACTGCCGACACCGCTTGGTCGGCTACCGCGCCGATGAAATTATCGCCGATTTCTTTATCGAACAAAATCGCAATGTCTTCCAAAAGTACGGTATCGCAATCCAAATAAATTGCCTTATCGTACTGCGGAAATAAATCGGGAATAAACAATCTGTAATAAATCGCGCTCGTGTAATAATCACGACAACGCATCACGTCGTAAATTTGCGACGCCTTTTCTGAAATGTTTTCAAATCGGATTTTTATATTTTCCGTTTGCATCGCCAAAACGCTTTTTTGCTTTTCTTCGTCGATACCCGTACAAAGTACGTGGATTTGATATTGCCTATCCGCACTCGCATACTTTTTAATCGAGGTAAGCGCAACCGCCAAAAAAGGCGTGTAACACTCGTCCGCAGCAAAAAATACGGGAATTATTTCTTTGTTTGCCATTTTTTTCTCCTTGTCTTTTCACACGACGCTACGCGCCGTCTTTTCCTTAAAGCGCAACCGCGTATCAACGCTTTACGCTATCGTATTTATTTTACCCCAATTCCCAAAAAAAGACAACCCACTTTTTACCAACTTTTCTCTATTCTATGAATAGAGAGTTCTACTGCCCAAAAATGCCACTCTACCGTGAGTAGAATTCCGTTTCTACTCACAGTAGAATACCGAAAACTCCTTATATTTCAAGCAAAATCGTGACAGGCCCGTCGTTGTACTGCTCAATTTTCATATCCGCGCCGAATACGCCTTTCTTGACCGTTACGCCTTGTGCCGACAATTCTTTCACGGCGTATTCGTAAAGCGCGTTGGCGCGTTCGGGGCGTTCGGCAAGCGTAAAACTCGGTCTGTTGCCGTGTGAGGCGTCACCGTAGAGGGTAAACTGCGAAACGAGCAAAACTTCTCCGCCCACCTCTTTTACCGATAAATTCATTTTACCGTTTTCATCTTCGAAAATACGCAAATTGGCAATCTTTTTGGCGAGATATTCCGCCTCTTTTTCGCTATCCCCCGTTTTCACGCCCAAAAATACCGTCAAACCGAAAGGGATTTCACTAATAACTTCGTTATCCACGCTAAGCTTCGTTTGTTTGACTCTCTGCACTACAGCTTTCATTTTTTTACTTCCTTGTATATACAGCAAAATGCAGGAAAGGTAAATTGCCCCCTGCATTTCGTCTTTTTTATTCGGTTATTTTACGCCATTATACACGGCTCATATATTCGCCCGTTCTCGTGTCGATACGAATGGTTTCGCCTTCTTCTACGAACATAGGAACTTGAATGGTTGCGCCCGTTTCTACCTTTGCGTTCTTCATAACGTTGGTAGCGGTATTTCCCTTTACGCCCGGTTCTGCTTCGATAACTTTAAGTTCCACGAAGTTTTCGGGTTCTACGGAGAACGCCTTACCGTAAAGGAATTTCACGGTAACCGTATCGTTTTCCTTGATATACTTAAGCGCGTCTTCTACTTGGTCGAAGGTAAGATTTTCTTGATTCCATTCCTCGTCTACGAATACGTAGAATTCGCCGTCGAAATAGGAATAGTTCATCTTCTTCGTTTCTACTTGTGCCGTTTCAAGCTTGGTCGTAGGGTTGAACGTTTCGTTCGACAAAACTTGTCCCGTTACCACGTTTTTAAGCGTTGCTCTTACGAACGCCGCGCCTTTACCGGGTTTTACGTGTTGGAACTCGGTAACGGTGTAAACACCGCTCTTATACTCGAAAGTAACGCCTTTACGAATGTCGCCTGCCAAAATTTGTGCCATACTCTTTTTCTCCTTGTGCCACTATAATATTTTTCTTTTTTTATAAAATTATGAGATTTCTGTCCGTTTTGAACATAAAACTCTCAATATTTCCATTTTTCAATGCAACGGTATCTTCAATACGGATTCCGTATTCTCCCGCCACGTACACACCCGGTTCATCGGAAAACACCATACCGTCCAAAAGCACGTTCTCCCCGCGCGGGCTAACGCTCGGTTGTTCGTGCACGTTCAATCCGATACCGTGTCCAAGCGAATGGGTAAACAATTTTCCGTATCCTTTTTCCGTTAAATAGTTACGCGCAATCGCGTCGCCTTCAATCCCCGTCATACCGCTTTTGAGTTTCTCTTTTACGAGCGTATGCGCGGTAAGTACGGCGTCGTAGGCTTTTTTGAATTCGTCGTGTTTCTTATCGTCACCAAACAAAAAAGTTCTCGTGATGTCCGAACAGTATCCGTTTACTTTGCAACCGAAGTCGATTAAAATTTCATCGCCGAATTTTAATTTGCTATTCCCCGTTTCGTGATGAGGTACGGAGGCGTGCGCGCCGAACGCTACGATGGTAGGAAAGGAAAGACCTTGCGCGCCACCTTTACGCATATTGTATTCGAGTAGCGCCGACACTTCCGTTTCCGTCATTCCCTCTTTTATTTCGGGCAATAACGCCAAAAACGCATCCTCTGCAATATTGCAAGCTTTTGCGATATTTTCTATTTCCCAAGCGTCTTTCACGGACATCGCCTTGGATAATTGCGCGTCGACGTTTTGCAATTTTGCGCCTGCCTTTTCCAAAGAAAGATATTCGATATGCGCCGTTTCGTTAAAAGAAATTCCAACGCTTTGATAACTTGCCAAACGCTTTAACAACTCGTCTTGTTTATAGAGCACGGGCGTCACGTCGCTTCCTTTCAAAAGCTTTTCCGCCGCCTCCATATACCGCATATCCGTGTACAACGTCGTACCCGTTTTATCCACGATAGCGCAACCGTTTTCAGGGTCAATTCCCGTCAAATACCGAAGCAAATACACACACGAAGTATAAACCGCCTCGCAACCCGATAATGAAAGTACCTTTTTTCCGTTCGTATACGTCATTATACACTCCTATTACTACTATTTTAGCAAAATTTTCCCTTTTCGTCAAGTATACGGCGGTAGTTTTATGCGTTCAAGTAAATTTTTTTCATTTCTTTTGCGTCGTCTGCCTGCGTTCCGTCCGATTCGCTGATAATATACGGCTTTAACGCAAGCTCTTTAAGCGCGACAGCCAACGGCAAAAACTCAGGTCCATACACATCGTCGGCAAAGGTTAAATGTTTGACTTCCCCTTTTGACCCGTACATAATTTTAGAAAAATGCACGTGGAAATTTTTCATTCTTTCGTAGCCGAGTTCCGCAATCATATACGAAAGTCTTTCCTTATAATCGGCAACCGTCTTTAACGAGCCTTGTTCTCTCGCGTTAATATGTCCAAAATCCACGCAAGGGATATAAAAAGGCGCGATTTTACAAAAGGCGGTTATCTCTTCCACCGTACCGATTTGCGCCTGTTTTCCCATCGTTTCGGGACAAAATAGCATATCCTCGTAACCGTTCAAGACGATATAATCCGCTAAAATTTTTAACCGTTCCTCCGCTTTTTCCACCGCTTCCGTTCTCGTCGCTTTACCCTGCGTAGCGGGATGAAAGACGATACGCTTTCCCTGCATCAACCGACAGGCTTTCGCGCTATCTAAAACGTACGCGTAAGACTTTATCGCCATCTCGTCGTCGGGATTGGCAAAATTGATAAAATAGGGCGCGTGCACGGATATTTCCACGTCTTCTTTTTGGAACGCCTCTCCGATAGAAATTGCTTTTTCTTCCGTCATTCGAACGCCCCGACCAAAAGAATATTCAAAACAATCCAATCCCATATCTTTTACGAATTTTGCCGATTGTTCGGTATGCTTATATCCTTCGGCGTAAAACCGTTCGCTATTCCCGCTCGGTCCAAATTTAATCATTTTCCCGTACCCTCCTAATATCTTTTTGTAATTGTTTACGCAACGCTTCCGCGTCGGTAAACTTTACCGTTTCTCTTAAAAAACGCTTAAAGATTATTTTGAGCGTTTTTCCATATAAATCCCCTGAAAATCCGTCCAGATACGTTTCCGTTACCACCGTACCGTCGTCAAAGGTAGGACGCGCGCCGAAATTCGTAATCCCTTTATATCCGTTCCCGTCCACCGTAACCCAAGTTTCGTAAACGCCTTTTTTAATTGGAAATTTATCTTTCGGGTAGCGAATATTCGCCGTAGGGAAGTTGAGCGTTTTTCCAACGCCTCTATCCCGATACACCTCGCCCAACAAGAAAAACTCCTCGCAAAGCAAAGCGTTCGCTTTTTCCACTTCCCCTTCGCTAAGCCGTTTTTTTACCGTACGCGTGCTTATTTTCTCCCCGTTTTCCAAGAGTAAATTTTCCACGATAACGCGCGTTGCAACGCTTTGGCGTAGCGTTTCCGTCGTGCCTTGCGCATTTTTTCCAAAACGGAAATCGTCCCCGCAAACGTATAGTTTCGGCGAAAATTCCTTTTCTAAAAGCGCGAGAAATTCCGCGGGGGAAAGTTCTTTAATTTCCGAAAAGGAAAACGCCACGGCAAAATCCAAACCGACGCGTCGAAAAATTTCCGCACGTTCGGTGAGTGTAAATACGCTTTCGTCTTTTCCACCGAGAATGGTCATAATCCCGACGGGCAACCCGCTCTCTTTTGCGCGCGATAAAAGTTGACGGTGTCCCAAATGCAACCCGTCAAAACCGCCGAGGAGCATCGCCGTTCCGTCTTTTAGCTCCTTATCCGTCAAACGCAAAATGTTTAGCATAATTTTATCTTCGCTTTTGCTTTCCCTTCTTTAATCTCTGCAACGCCGTAAAAACTCTCGTTTTGGTACAGCTTATACAACCCGTCCGCCTGTTCGGTGTCTACCGCCAAACCGTTAAAAATTTTCACCGCGTTTTTCTCCGTCAAAACCAACTTTTCAAAAGGCAACACCTTTTCGCTGGGAATTAAATATTCCTCTAATTCCGCCACGGGCAAGTCCTTTTCCAATAAGGCAAAAGGAATGGTTTTTTCTTCCGTAAACACACCGCTTTTCGTGCGTCTAAGCGCGCTCATCACGGCGTTGGTATTAAGCGTCTGCGCCAAATCCCGCGCAATCGAACGGATATACGTACCGCCTCCGCAATGAATTTTAAAAACGCGTTCGTTTTCCCGTTCCGTACAACCCAACAACTCTATATTGTAAATTTTTACGAGTTTAGGGGCAAGTTCGAAGTCAACGCCCGCGCGAGCAAGCTCGTACCCTCGACGGCCGTTGACGTTTTTCGCGCTGTATTTCGGCGGAATTTGCCATACTTCGCCGATAAGCGACGGCAACGCGTTTCGAATTTCCTCATCCGTCGGAATACTTCCCCCGAAAACGAGTTCCCCCGTAGAATCAAGAGTATCCGAAGTTACGCCGAAGGTAAACGTTGCAACGTACTCCTTTTCTTTCTCTAAAAAGTAATCGAACAGTCTCGTAGCGTTCCCGACGCCTACGGGCAACACTCCGCTTGCAAGCGGATCTAACGTACCCATATGTCCACAGGGTACGCCCGTAAGCCATTTACATTTATTGACGACCGTCGAGGAAGTTATCCCCGACGGTTTGTCTACGTTAAAAAAACCGAACGTTTTTATTTTTTCTTGTCTTTTCATCGTTAGCGAAGTTCAATCCCAAGTTTGAATTTCAAATTATTTAAAATTTTCTTGACAAATCCGTCCAACGTTTCGGGCGTAAACGCCTTTTCCGTGGTGTTATCGGGCGTAAAGGTCAGCGTAAACGCCATACTCTTTTTACCCGTCGGTACTTGACCGCCACGGTATACGTCGAACAGTTGTGCTTGCGTAACGTACTTACACGAATGTAAAAGCACCTCTTCGACCTGTTCACAGGTAAGTTCTTCGTCCGCAAGCAACGCCAAATCCCGTTGCATTGCAGGGAATTTAGGTAAATTGGTATAGCGAATACTATCGTCCGCCTGATTTTCTATCGCCGACAAATCCAACTCACCCAAATACACTTTTTTATCCAAGCCGAGCGCAAGCGAGATAGCAGGGTCAAGCTCCCCAAAGCAACCGATTATTTCCTTATCGAATAAGACGTTTGCCGATATACCGGGGTGTAAATAAGATTTTTCCGCGCGTTCGTATTTCAATTCCACGTGCAATAACGAGGAAAGCCGTTCGATTGCGCCTTTCATATCGAAAAAGTCGTTTTTACCGCCCCAAATCCCCAAAACGAGGTGTTTTTTCTCGATAGGTTGCACCCCTTCGCCGTTGGGGATATAGATATTCGCAATCTCAAAGAGTCTGCCTTCGTCGTTACCGCGACGGATATTGCGGACTGCGTTTTGAAGCATCGACGGCGCAAGGAAGGTACGCATAATGGAAAGTTCTTCGCTGATAGGGTTTAAAATTTTCACGGCGTTGCGTTCCAATCCGTTTTCAGGAATTTTCATCAATTCCAAATCCTTAGGCGAATAAAACGAATAATTGTACGCCTCGCTAAAACCTTGTTT
This sequence comes from Clostridiales bacterium, assembly GCA_015069285.1. Classification (GTDB taxonomy): domain Bacteria; phylum Bacillota; class Clostridia; order Christensenellales; family Borkfalkiaceae; genus Scatosoma. The sequence goes on from SVIX01000020.1 coordinate 19,900, forward strand.
ACAGAGCGCCGTTTTAATATGCAATTCTCGTTTTTGCGCGTCGGTAAGACCACCGCCCGTCACACTCGCTTTTTCCAAGAAGGTTGGCGTGATGTGTTCGTAACCGTACATACGGATAATTTCTTCCGCCAAATCGGGATAACCGTCCACGTCGTCGCGATAACCGGGAATCTCTACCGTCAAGGTATCGCCGTCAATTTGCGGTTTGAAATGCAACCGAGTCAAAATATCTTCCATTTCCGCTTTCGGGACTTCGATACCCAAAAGCGCGTTGATTTTTGCAATACTCGCCGTCATCGTTCTGGGGGTTAAATCCACGGCGCACACGTCACGGTGCATATTGGTTACGACGCCACAACCGAGTTCTTCTATCAAATGCAAGGCGCGCGCCATACCAAGCGCGTTCGTATACGCGTCTACGCCTTTTTCAAACCTTGACGAGGAATCGGAGGACTGACCGAGGGTACGCGAAGTTTTTCGTACGCTATCGCGCGCAAATTTCGCCGATTCAAAGAATACGTTTTTCGTCGTCGATTTAATTTCGCTGTTTAATCCGCCCATAATTCCAGCCAACGCTACGGGCTTATCCCCATCGCAAATCACGAGGTTTTCGCTCGTCAGCGTGAATTCCTTTTCGTCAAGCGTCGTAATTTTTTCTCCGTTTTGAGCGCGACGAACGACGATTTTATTGCCGTTTATATCCTTTGCGTCAAACGCGTGCATAGGTTGTCCCATTTCCAATAACACGAAGTTCGTAATATCGACGATAGGAGAAATAGAACGGATTCCCGAAAGCACGAGGCGTTTTCTAAGCCATGCAGGAGAAACACCCTCTTTTATATCCTCTACGTAATGTCCTACGTAACGGGGGCATAAATCGGGCGCAAGCACCTCTACTTCTATCCCCGACGCGTTCGTTTCCCGTTCGGTATAGGTATACTTCGGTTCTTTTAACGGTTTTTTCAGCACCGCCGATACTTCACGCGCTATCCCTAATACGCATTGGCAATCCGGTCTATTCGCCGTAATGGAAATATCGAAAATATAATCGTCTAAACCAACGATTTTTTTGACGTCCTCGCCCACGGGCGCGTCTTTGGGTAAATCCAAAAGCCCGTTTACTTCCGCGCCTTCGATATAATCGTCGTTAATGCCGAGTTCTTCCCCCGAACAGAGCATACCGAACGACTCTACTCCGCGAAGTTTTCCTTTTTTGATTTTTTTAATGCCCGACGGATTTTTTTCAAGCATTGCAGGGTTACTTTCCACCACCGTAGAATTATCGAGCGCGCAAGGCGTTTTCATGCCTACGTACACGTTAGGCGCGCCCGTAACGATTTGCAAGTTCTCGCCGTATTCTCCACAATCGACTATGCAAACTTGCATATGGTCGCTATCGGGGTGTGGCGTAAGTGATTTTACTTCCCCAACGACGACTCTGTCGATTTTTTCTCCAAGGTATATAAGTTCTTCCACTTCAAAACCGCAAGAAAATAACTTATCCGCAAGCTCCTGCGCGGTAATATCTATATCTACGTAATCTTTTAACCAACTGAAAGGTACTTTCATTTTTTTCCTTCCTCCTTATTCCTCAAACTGCTCGATAAAACGCGTATCGTTTTCAAATAACGTCTTAATATTGTTTACGCCGTACTTGAGCATCGCAATACGCTCGATACCCATACCGAACGCAAAACCCGTATATTCGTCGGGGTCTACGCCACAATTTTCCAATACGCGACGGTTTACCATACCTGCGCCAAGCACTTCAATCCAACCCGTGCCTTTACAAAGCCGACAACCTTTACCTCCGCATTCCGAACAGCTTAAATCCACTTCTACGCTGGGTTCTGTAAAAGGGAAATACGAGGGGCGCAAACGCACTTTCGTGGAAGAGGTGAACATTTTTCTTGCAAATTCGGCAAGCATACCTTGTAAGTCGCAAAGAGTAATCCCTTTATCCACTACAAGCCCTTCCATCTGATGGAACATCGGCGAATGGGTTGCGTCGTCGTCCGAACGGAACACGCGTCCCGGCGATAAAATTTTAATGGGCGGATTTTCCTTTTCCATTACGCGGATTTGCCCTGCCGAGGTTTGCGTACGGAGCAATAAATTTTCCGCGAGATAAAAGGTATCTTGCATATCGCGCGCGGGGTGGTCTTTGGGGGTGTTGAGCGCCGTAAAATTATAATAATCCGTTTCAATTTCAGGACCTTCGAAAACCTTAAAACCCATTCCCGCAAAAATATCGATAAGTTGATTTTTTACGAGCGTAATCGGATGCAACGCGCCCGCTTTGCGCGTTTTCCCGGGCATCGTAATATCAATACGCTCGGACGCGTATTTCTTTTGCATTTCCATTTCTTTTACGACGACGGAGCGCGCTTCAAACAGTTCTTCCATCGCTTGCTTGAACTCGTTGACGATTTTCCCGAACGCGGGACGTTCTTCTTTGGGTAAATCTTTCATACCGCTCATAATTTCTTTCAGTTCCGATTGAAAACGGACCTTTAATTCGTACACGGCTCTCCCCGTTTGCGTTTGCTCAATTTCCGACGTAATCGTTTGCCGTAAAGTTTCGATTTTTTCTTTCATTGTAATCTCCTTTATACAAAAAACGCCCTGCGCGCTTTTTAGCGCGCAGGGCGAACTTTTATCCGCTGTACCACCTGCGTTCGCGTAGAACTCTCTACGCCTCGTTTGCGCCGTTACGTCGCGCGTTACGGTTCCGCCTACCTCTTATCAAGAATTCAACGGAACGGCTCCAAAGCGAAACGGCAATTTTTCTCTTTCCTACGTATCTTTCAGCCCACGGATAACGTTCTCTGTCAAGAAAGCCGTTTGAAAAACGCCAACTTTTTCATCACCTTTATTTATTTTTCTATTATTATACCTATTCTTTGGTAAAATGTCAATCGTTTTTTGCTTATTTTTGTTTGAGCAAATCACGAATTTCTTCCAACAAACGGGTGTTTGCCGTTGCTTTTTCTTCGGCGATACGTTTTTCTTCCGCTGCTTTTTCTTCCGCAAGACGCTTTTCTTCTTCCGCCTTCGCTTTCGCCGCTTCACATTCCGCTTCCCAAATCGCAATCGCTTCTTTTTTGCTTACGCGTTTTTCGTAACGGATTCTCGCCACTTCTTTCTTTTTGTTCCATTCGGGATGCTCTTCCATTTTTTCTCTCGCGTCGGAAATACGGTTCAACACCCTAACGATAGAGAACAGCACGAACGCTATCAACAAGAAATTGATAATCGCGCTAATGAACGCGCCCCAATCGATATAAATGGAGTTTGCCAAATCTATAACTTTCGCGCCGTTGGCGTCTAACAAAATACTACCGTCTTCCGCTAAAGAGTACGCGGGCGAGAGCATCGTAATTGCGCCAGCCAAGCCGTCTTTGCCGATAATCAACGCTAAAATCCAATTGATGATAGGTTTTAATACGAAGTTACTCAATCCGTTGACGATTGCCGTAAACGCACCGCCAACGATAACGCCGACAGCCATATCCAACACGTTACCGCGCGTGATAAACTTCTTGAATTCTTCAAAAAAATTCTTGATTCTTTTTCTTCTCTTTTGTCTTCTCATACGTTTTTATTCCTTTGTAATTTTTCTAATTTTTATTATACAACTAAAAAAATATATTGTCAAGTATTTCGCAAGATATTTAGAAAAAAGCATTTTACAACAACGCCGTGCGATAGAAGAAAATAAAAAACGCTATGGTCCGACAGCATTTCAGTATACTGTTTTTCCATAGCGTTTGCGCCAACTTGACTTTTTACCGCCTAACTCCCACGAGGGGAGTTAGTACGGACTTTGTCATCCGTTTAGTGGATAATTTCAACCTCACAGATCCTGTCAGTTAACGTTCTCAAGGGTAACGGTTGCGGTGCCGTCGCTAATGACCTTGCCGTTAATTCCGTTAAGAGTACCGTTCTTGAAGGTAACGTTAGAGTTACCGCTTACCTTGAATACGTAACCGTTAGTGGGTGCGAAAACACCTCCGACGGAAAGAGTCTTTCCATTGAGATCAATGGTGATATTCTTATTGTAGATCTCATATCCGCCGATGAACTCAATATCCTTAGCGACTACTACAACGTCACCGTCCTTGACATCGTTGAGTACGTCATAGAACGTAAGATAGCCAACGCCGTTTATATATGCCTCATAGTCAGCAACAACAGTCCAAGTGCCGTTACCGTTGTCCACTACGTAGTGGTTGGGTCTGAGGCTGCCTGCGGGAGGATTAAACTCAAAGGTTCCGCCTGCGTAAAAGCCGTTGTTAGTAAAGGTGCAATCCTCAAAGATGCCGCCCAAGATCTCAAAGCTATCAAAGGTACAACCCTTGATGTTACCGCCCTTTACGGTGACGGAATAGAAATTTGAGTCATAAACGTCACCGTCAATGATTACATCTCCACCCCAATTGAACACAGCACTATCGCTTCCTTTATAGGAGCCTCCGTTCAGGGTGAGCGTACCCTCGTTACGGAGTGCATATTGCTGACCCTCGACGACACTGTCACCGGTAATGGTAAGGGAACCTTTGTTCTTGATTGCATAGCCGTTAGGATTGGAAATGGTCTTGCCGTTAAGATCAAGCACTACGTTCTTACCTGCATCAACAGGAACGGAAGATGTAAGTTCAACGTTTTCGGTCAGAAGAACCTTGCCGCCGTTTGCGAGAGCGTCCTTAAGGTCTTCCGCGGTAGATACTACAGTTCCGTCATAGGATACGGTAAAGGTTCCGTCGCCGTTGTCAACCGTCTTATAGCCGTCAGCAACAAAGTTCGTACCAACACCCTCGGCTGCATTGTCAGCGGGGTTGAATTTGTAGAAGGTACCGCCCTTAACAATAATGTTTGCATTACCGGCATTATAGGTGCGGTCAATACAGTTCAGGGTAAACTCGTAAGAACCGTTGTAGGGAGTGGCCTCAAAGTAGCCGCCGTTGATGGTTACAGTACCATAGCACAGATTGACAGCGGAGGTAACGCCCTTGAAAGTACCACTCTCAATGGTCAAGTTAGCAGGTATACTGTTAAGACTGCTTCCTACCATGAAGGCATAGAGGTCTTTAGCATCAACAGTGCCGTTCTTCACGGTCATATCACAACCAACAAGTAAGAAAGCATAGCCGTTATTCGCCGTAATGGTATTGCCGTTCAGATCAAGATTTACAGTAACACCAGCGGGAACTGCAAACGGCTCATCAACAGTAATGTCATTTGTCAAAACCACATTTCCACCGGTGGCAAGAGCAGCCTTTAATTCATCATCAGTACCTACGGAAGCCGTATAATCGGCATCCTTGTCGTACTGATTGTCGAAGCTATCTTTTTCAGAAGCAAGTTGCGTAGCAAGAAGTTGAACGGCAAAGCCGCCGCCTACGCTCTTGCCTTGATATTCGTTACCTGCCGAAGTGCTCATTTTAAGAGCAATGGTGTAGATCTCATATACGTTACCCGCTTTGTCAGCGTCGTCCGCGTAAAGTACGCCGTACGCCGCGCCGTCCTTGTCGTTCATAAGCGAAGTAAGGTTGC
>SVIX01000021.1 GCA_015069285.1 Clostridiales bacterium
TGTGCCTAAATTATAGCATAATTTTCAAAAAAAATCAAACGGATTTTCAAAAAGTTTTTTTGATATTTTTTCAAAAGGTTCGATTTAGGTTGGTTAAGGGTCACCAGCAAAAAGCACAGGAAACAAACCTGTGCTTTTTTGCTGTATGCCCCCATACGGGAAGTGCGACGAACCCATTGGGTTCGCGCGAGGCGATTTATCGCCGACACTCTAATAAGGATAGTTTTTCCACATCCTCCCCCTTCTCGCGGAAAATTGTATCTTTTTTCTATAAAAGCTTGCAATATAATAGAATTTATGATATATTAAATACAAGAGGTGATGTAATGAAAAAACAAGAAAAACTCAATCTTATTGAGCGCGCGATTCGTAACGTTGAAATATGCCGTTGTTATTTTTCTTATGACAATAATTATTTTTACTATTATCCAAACGCCGTAAATGAAAAATTTATTCTTGGACAAGAAGAGGACGATTTCTTACTTGACGGCTATGCTATTAGAAAAATCTCGCACTTAAAAAAGGTAGAAGTTAAAGACGATAAGTGTAATGAAATAAATAGAGAGTTTGGGGTAACCGCACAAGTTCAAAGTCCGAACGTTAATATATCGTCTTGGCAAAGTATTTTTAATTGTTTAAAAGCATTTAACGACATTATAATTATTGAAGACGAAATTAATGAAGAATTCGCAATAGGTATCATCAAAAAAGTATTGAAGAATAAATTATACTTTCTTGATTTTGACGCGGATGGTATTTGGAGCGATCGTGAATTAGAAATCCCGTATTCCTGTATTACCAGCGTACAATGGAATACGCGATATGCGACAACGTGGAAAAAACACTTAAAAAACAAAGGATTGTTTTAATTATTGTGAAAAACCACTATTTAATGATTTTATCTACTTTTATTCAAAAATTAAAAGGTATTAAGAGAGGCGGTATTTTGTATGCACGAAAAAGGTTTTAAGAAAAAGGAAATTATTTCCATCGTTTTAGGCGTTTTATTTACGGCGTTCGCCTTCGTTTTTTATTTTTTGTTAGAAAAAACTTGGCTAAATATTCTTTGTGGAATCATTTGTTTTTTCCATATGGTTTACGTGATGTATTTTCAGCTCGGCGATAAAGAAGAATTCACAAAGAAAGAACGCATTATTTATCCTACCGTATTGTTAGTGTTTGCGTATGGGGTTTTAATCACCCTTATTTGCATCTTTAATCCATTAAAAAAATTCCATTTTGATTATATTCTTTGGGGATTATATTGTAGCGCTTCCATTATACCTATTTTTTATATTATCCTGATATTAATAGCATGCGCCTCTTATTAACGCTCGCAATAAAATATACCAAATAAAATTTTATATTAAAGTTACATTGTTTAACTATAACTATGGAGAACAGGCATTATGATAAAAAAGAAATTTATCGATAATATAAGAAAAGGATTAGGCAAAGCGTATTTAGAACTTGAATCCGCAGAAAATAAAGAAGAATATAAGGAAAGCTTATTATATGCCTGTCTTAACGATTGTTCTTATTATTTTACTATCGAAGGAAGTAAAGGCGTATATTTATTTGATTTAATAAACTTGTTTGACGACGCAGATTATTTCAAGCAAGGCATAATAAATTTTTTACAAAACGAGCGTCCTCGTAGAAATTTACTTGCGCAATTACTTGATATATTAAAATGTTATTATTATCAAGGCGACTTAACGATAAAGCCCTTTTTAAATAATTATTACAAGCAGTTTATAGAAAACGGAAAATGGACTAAAAATAAAATATTATGTTACGAATATTTATGTATCACACTATATCAAATTTTTGGTTTAAAAAAAGTACTGTATATTTTGAAAGATATTGAAAGATTAAAAATTAATAAAAACGATATAGACTGGTTTTTATCTGTAATTTCTTTCAAATATAAAAACAACGCGACAATTCAAAGTTTTTTACCGAAAGATGAAGAATGCACCACCCAAAAAACAAACGACCATACCTTTGAAGAATTCTTGAAATTGGCTAAAGAAAATCTCTTTAATTGTAGTTTTGCTCATTGGGCGTCAGACGCAGAATTTGAAAAATGTATTCATTATTTAGAGCAAACTAAAAACGAGGAGGATATCATCTTCATATTAGACGCTTTCCAATATGAAGACTGCCCTAAAACAATCCCCGAAGAATTGCTATTTTCGTTGCTGGGGCTTCACGGTAAAAAGATTGATTTTGAGATATATTGCACTTTATCTTACAGAAAATCAAAAAAAGTAGAAAATTTAGCTTTAAAGTTATTGAACGACAAAGAAAATGCAATTAACGCAATACATATGCTGATGAATAACTATAAAAAAGATTATAAAAAATTGCTTATTGACGCTTATAAAAAAATTCGGTTTTCTTTTCACGAATATACTATGTTGACTTCTTATACCATTGATTTTATGTATAGCGCAAAAAAAGATTTACCCGATGAAATTTTATATTATAATTACGAGAAAAGTTACGACGCTTTCGATCGAGAATATATCGTGGATTGTATGAAGAAAAGAAAACTGTTGACGAAAGAACTTTTAAACGAAATGAAACACGATTCAGATTATAACATACGAAAAAAAGCAATAAAATGGTACGCTAAACTTTAACTGCCTTAAAAAACCTCAAAACGCACACCGTCAAGGCGTGCGTTTTGATATATTATCGTTGACCGTTATAAATTTTTTACTTGCATTACTATACGGAATTGAATTTTTTGTTGCGGTTGAATGATTTTATAGTTAAAATGCCCGTCGAGTTTCGTCGTGCAAGGCTCTAACCCAAGCGCGTAATCTCCGCTTACCATACTCTTCCACTCCACGAAACAGGGCAAAGTATCTTGCGAATAGCTAAGCGTAAACGTTTTCCCCAAACGCTCGTTCACCACGCAAACTTGCGGTTTTTGCAATTTTAAAAAATAACAAGTTTCTTCTTGATTGGGCTCGGGCGATTGTATTTGATACATCGTTGATTGATTGGTTTTCGCCCACTCGTTTCTCGGTTCACACTCGTCAACGGTTGCAATAATTTTCGCTCCGTCGTCCAACATCGGATAGCCGAGATTGATATGATACAAAAGACAATAATTTTCCTCTTTATACCCTTCGTTGCTAAGCGTATCCTCTATTTGCAGGCTATCGCCCCCAATTTCCGCGGTTATTTTACGGCGCATCACAAGATTCGCTCCAAACAACGCCGTTTCACGCATAACCGCCTCCACGACGATACCTTGTTCGTTACATTCCGCGCGCACGATTTCCGCCGGGATATTATGAAAAGACCCGTGCAATTCGTAACCTTCTCTACCGCCGACGCTATCCAATCCGCAAGTATATACCATTCCGCCCTCAAAACGGTTTAAGAAAGGTATTTCCCTTTTCGTGAACCCGTTTTTAGAGATGAACGAAAGGTTTTTACCTTGGTGATATACCTGCATAACGTCCAAAGCTTTGCTTGCGTTAAGCAAAAAACGAATATTTCCGTTATCGCAATCCAACACTTCCAATCCTGCGCCCGTGCCGTTGGTCAGCGTATAACGGCGCAAACTTGCAACTTGATTGAAATTCGATACTTTACCGTCCATTTTTTTTCTTCTCCTTAAGATATCCTTTTTTTTCTTGGCTATGTCACAGAGAATGGTTGATTAACAAAAAATCTTTTTTTTGTGTTTTTACGAGAAAAATGCAAGAAAGACAAATATTTTGTGAGCGCGCGTACTTGACTTGTACGAAAGCGAGCAAAATACGAAGTATTTCGTAGGATTTTTCCGTAAAAAATCAACTAAGTGATGTGACAGAGCCTTTTTCTTTATTATATCATTCCAGCCTGTTTTTGTCAATATTTCAATAGCTTTTTTTCAAGATTTATGCTATAATATGCTTATGAATAGTTTAGATTTCTTACAAATACAAAACGAATTAAAAACACTCGCCGAAGAACTCGGCGCGGACAGTATCGGGTTCTGCGCGTTCGACGCGTCGCCAACTCCCCTCGCTCCGACGCTTACGCACGCAATTTCCATCGGCGTAAAGCTTTCGGATGCCGTACTCAAAACGATTGAACAAGCGCCTTCGTTCGCCTACTTCCATCATTATCGGACGGCGAACGCTTTGCTCGACAATATCGCTTTTCGTTTAGCGCAAAAAATAGAGCGTTACGGATATTCAGCTCTGCCGATAGCGTCCAGCCAAAGCCAAGGAAAAGACAATCCCTACCGAGGCGTTTTACCGCATAAGACGGTTGCCGTAAAAGCAGGTTTAGGGTTCGTTGGGAAAAGCGGACTGTTTTTATCCGAAAAATTCGGCAGTAAGCTCCGTCTTGCCACCGTTTTAACGGACTTACCTTTGCAAAACGAATTGCCTATTCAACAAAACGGGTGCGGGGATTGTAACCTTTGCGCGAAAGCCTGCCCTGCGGGCGCAATCTACGGTGAACTTCCGACCACGGACGGCGAGCGCAATTTTGACCCTGAAAAATGTTCGCGGTATATGAAAGAACATTTTCAAGACATCGGCAGAGGAAGCGTATGCGGGATATGCATAAAAGTTTGTCCCAAAAATAAATTGCGGTAATAAAACAACGGCGAATCGCTTTTTTGCGATTCGCCGTTCTTCTATTATCCTGCGTTTAACGCCTCTTCCTCGCGGATTCGGCTCAATTTTTCCAGCTCCGCAAATTTACCGTTTTTCGCAATCAATTCTTCGTACGTGCCAACCTCCACCATTTCGCCGTTTTCCATAACGACGATTCTATCGGCGTTACGAATGGTAGAAAGTCTATGCGCAACGATAAAGGTCGTTCTTTGATGCACGAGTTTATCGATTGCTTTTTGCACGTGATATTCCGCAACGTTATCCAACGCGGAGGTTGCCTCGTCCAAAATGAGGATTTTGGGATTTCTTATCAACGCGCGCGCTATGGAAATACGCTGTTTTTGACCGCCCGAAAGTTTATCGCCGTGTTCTCCGACCATCGTATTTAATCCGTGGGGCAAGGAAGGTAAAAACTCCTCGATATCCGCGTCTTCCACCGCTTTTTTTAACTGCTCTTCGCTATAATGCGATAAACCGTAAGTGATATTTTCCCGAAGCGTACCCGAAAAGAGTATACTGTTTTGCGGTACGACGGAAAGATACCGCCTATATTCCTGCAACGGGATATCGGACAACGGCGTTCCGTCTATTAAAATCCTGCCCTGCGAAGGCGCAAGCAAGCCGATAATCAAATTCATCAGCGTCGTTTTACCCGAACCCGACGAACCGACGACGGCGATACGCTCGCCCGGTTTTACGGTTAAATTGAAATTTTTAACGACGGGCTTATCATCCTCGTGCGGATAATGATAATGCACGTCTTGAAATTCCACCGCGCCCTGCACGCCTTGGATATGCGTATGTCCTTCGTCCCGTTCAATGTCTTCTGCGCAAATAATTTCGGAAAGAGAATGTATCGCCTCTTTGCCCTGCGCCAAAGCAGGATAGGAATTTATAAGATTCATTACCGAACCGCTTATAGACGAAAACAGCGATTGGAAAAGCACTACTTCGCCCGTGGTAATAATATCGTTGAGCGCAAGAATACAGCAAAACAATAAGCAAACGGCAGACAATACGTGCCCGGACACAAACATCATCGACCCAAACCGCGCTACCGTTTTATCCAAAGTGATACCTGCTTGCGCTACCGAACCGATTTTTGCGTTCACCATTCGTTCTTCCGTTTCCACAAGCCCGTGCGCCTTGGTAAGCGTCATCATTTGAATGGAGGTGGTAATTTTAGCGGAAAGCTGTTCGTTTTCTTTTCTATAAGTACGGTTGTCTTGGCGGATACGCTTTCTAAACGCCATCGAAAGCAAAACGTTGAGCGGTATAATCGCCAAGAAAAACAAGGTTACGATCGGACTACGCCAAAGCGCAATCCCCACCGATACGACCACGCCGATAAGGCTTGGAAGGAAGGAAAACATCATACATTGATAATAGCCTTCCACGTTTTCAATATCGCGCAACAGCTTGGATTGAATTTTACCCTCTTCAATTTCTTTATGGTAGGTAATGGATAAACGTTGCAATTTACGCATTACGCCACTTTTAATTTCCGCCGTCGTGGAGCGTTTCCATTTATTGACTATATTTGAACGCCACATCGTAGTTGGAACGTTTTGCACGATAACGACGAATAGAATCACCGCGTCGATAATCATTCGCGTGATATATCCGTCCGGACGGTAGGTAACCAAATCGATTACGTCGCTCGTAATTAAGGGCATAATCCACGTCGGCGACGCTTGTAATAAGTAAATAAGCGTCGTAACGAGTATTTTGCCCCAAGATTTTCTCAAGAGTTTCGCTAAAAACCTGTCCTTGTATTCGCCGCCAACCTTTTTGCCTGAGAATAGCCAATCCACGTCGGAACTTTTAATTTGCCCAAGTCCTTCCGTTTGCGCGTTATTAACCTTATCTACGCTCTGTTTCGACATACGACACCTCCCGAGTTTTTACCCGTTCAAGCACCTGATTTTTATTTTGTGAAAACGACCGTCTTCACAAGTTTGTGACATTATAGCATACTAAAATTTAAATGTCAATAGTTAGAATAAAAATTTTTTTAATTTTTTTCAACTCCTAAAAAACAAATTGTCCCGACGAAAAATTCTTATATTTTCGTCGGGACAATTCTTTAATTATTTACATTTTACACGCAAGCTATTTTCGTTTGGCAACCCACCGCCCACAAAAAGCTCGCACGCATCAGGGTCAACGCGCTCCCCATTGCTATTCACTGCTGAAAGCCAATATTTATCAAGAATAAATTCGACTTTTGCGCTTTCCCCTGCTTTGAGGAAGACGCTCTTTACTCCAACCAACTGTTGCAAAGGTAACTTTTCGCCAGCAAGAACGTTCCTTGCATAAACTTGCGCAATTTCCCTACCGTCGTATTTTCCCGTATTCCGTATAGTCACTTGCACCTTCGTTTTATCCGCCAAACTTTCGAGCATCTTAAAATCTGAATAAGCAAAAGTCGTATAGCTCAAACCGAATCCAAACGGATAGAGCGGTTCACCCGTAAAATATTTATACGTTCTGCCGTCCATCGTATAATCGTCGATAGCAGGTAAAGCGTTGCCATTTTTATAGAACGTGACGGGGAGTTTTCCCGACGGATTGCATTTTCCGCATAAAATATTCGCCAAAACCAATCCACCGTACATACCTGGATACCAAGCCTGAATAATGGCGTTGGCTTTTTCCGCGACACTCAAATCGATTGCGCTACCGCTTAAATTAACGACAACAACCTTTTTACCCGTTTGTATCATTTTTTCAATCAACTCATTTTGATAACCGGGCAATTTCAAATCTTTTTTATCACCGCCTAAATCGCTATTGAATGCTTCGCATTCCTCGCCTTCGATTCCCGGAATAAGCCCTACGCAAACGATAACGACGTCGCTATGTTGCGCCGCGAGTATCGCCTCGCTCATCCTATCGTTTGATTCAGCGCAACTTTCTATCCTATCGCTAGAAACGTGACAAGCCTCACTATAAAAAATTTTGACGTTTTGAAATACTTCCCGAATACCATCTAACATTGTATAATATTCACTCGGCGTACCGTTATAATTTCCCAAAAGTACGCTCTTTTCGTCGGCATTCGGACCAACTACGGCTATTGATTTTATCTCATTTTCATTGAGCGGAAGTAGCCCGTCGTTTTTCAGTAGAACGATACTTTCTTCCGTAGCCTTACGTGAAAGCGCGTGGTGTTCCTCCGTATCGTTCGCCGTATACGGAATATCGTTAAACACGCAATCCTCCCCGTCAATAAGCCCAAGCTTCAAGCGCGTCGTCAACAACGGCAACACCGCCTCGTCTATATCCGCCTCGGTAACGAGATTTTCGCTTAACGAAACCAACAAGGCAGCATACACTATTCCACAGTTTAAATTACAACCGCTCTTTATAGCAAGAGCAGCCGCCTCGGGTGCGGTCGCCACCCGTTCAAAGGCAGTATAAATATCGTATATCGCGCCACAGTCGGAAACGTAATATCCGTCAAACCCCGTTTTTTCACGGAGCAATTTTTTAATCAGCTTTTCGGATGCGTTGCAAATTTCGTCATTTACGCTGTTATATGCGCCCATAACGCCTTCCACTTGCGCATCTTTTATACACCTTTCAAAGGCAGGGAAATACGTTTCGTAAAAATCCTTTTTCGTCACTTCGCTATTAAAACCGTGCCTACCTTTTTCAGGACCAGAATGTGCAACGAAATGTTTTACGCAAGCCGCAGCCTTTAAGTAGTTTTCGTCGTCACCCTGTATGCCTTTTATAAATTCGGTTGCAAGCGTAGCAGTAAGATAAGGGTCTTCGCCAAACGTTTCTTGCCCACGCCCCCAACGAGGGTCACGACAAATATTGATATTCGGTGACCAAAAGGTAAGCCCTTTGTATATCTTCCTATCCTGTTCCTTACTGTACGCGTTATATTTTGCTCTGCCTTCGGTCGCAATACACTCGCCAACTTCGCGCATAAGCGAAGCGTCAAACGTTGCGGAAAGCCCAATCGCTTGCGGAAATACGGTTGCAACGCCGGCACGAGCAACGCCGTGCAACCCTTCGTTCCACCAATGATATTCGGGGATATTAAGCCTATCTATCGATTTTGAGTCCACGCATAATAGCCCAATCTTTTCCTCTACCGTCATTTGTGAGAGCAATTCTTTCGCCCGTTGCTTGTATTTATCAATCGTTGATTTTTTCATAACTTGTTCCTCCTTATTTTCATTACTCATATTATAACAAATTTTTTACAGCAAATCAACATATTTATTAGGTTAGTTTGTTTATTCATTCGGTAATATTGTTCTTTTTTACGCTGTAATCCTTTATTTTCTTTTTGTTTTTTTATTATATCCTATATAAAAGAATAGATTTTTTTCGTAAATAGTGCTATAATAGCTTTCGGATTTTTACGAAAGGAGCATTTTTCTATGCACGTTGCCGTTAAACCGCATAAAACGCATACGCCACACCACGGCGAACTGTTGCATAAAACGACGGTATTTCTTAAAAAGAACGCCGTTCTTTGTATTGCAACTTTCGTGGCGATAATCACCTGTTGTATCGTACCGCCCGACGCGGAGTATTTACAATATTTTGACTTAAAAACGCTTACCTGTTTATTTTGCGTGCTCGCCGTCGTTTGCGCGCTTAGAAATATTCGTTTTTTCACGGCGCTTGCCCGAAAAATCGTACAGCTTTTCAAAAATACGCGCGCGAGTATTCTTGCGCTCGTGTACATAACCTTTTTAGGGTCTATGTTGATTGCAAACGATATGGCGCTATTAACCTTTTTACCGCTTGGATATTTCGTTTTATCTTCCACGGGCAAACAAAAATATATGGCGTTCACCTTTATTATGCAAAATATCTCGGCAAACCTCGGCGGTATGCTTACCCCGTTCGGCAATCCGCAAAACTTGTATTTATATTCGAAATTCAATATCCCCACGGGCGATTTTACGATGACGATGTTACCGCCTTTTTGTATTTCCGTCGCCCTTATTACGCTTTGCTGTTTGTTTGTAAAAAAAGAACCGCTCAGCCTTGCGGAGGAAGAAATCAAGCTCCCCAAAGCGCGTACAATCATTTACGGAATACTTTTCGCGCTTTCCATTATTATCGTTTTTCGCGTAATTCCTTATTGGATTGGTCTTATCGTGATTCCTGCCGTTTTGCTTTTTATGGACAGGGACGCGCTTAAAAAGGTCGACTACGGTTTACTTTTGACCTTCGTAATGTTTTTCATCTTTTCAGGAAATATGGCAAGAATAGAAGGCGTACGGCGTTTATTTGAAAATTTGCTTTCCAAAAACACGCTACTTTTCTCCGCGCTTTCCTGTCAAATGATTAGCAACGTACCTTCCGCTATTTTACTTTCACAATTTACGAGCGATTGGCGGTCGCTCCTCGTCGGCGTCAATATCGGCGGAGTCGGAACGCTTATTTCCTCACTTGCAAGTTTAATTACCTTCCGCGAATACACCAAACATAACGAAGGCAAATCGGGAAAATATCTACTTCTCTTTTCTGCGTTTAACTTTGCTTTTTTAGGTGTGCTTTCTCTTGCGGAATATTTCATTTTATAAAATTTGTCACATACAAACTCCCCCGAAACCGTATTGGTTTCGGGGGATAATTTTTAGCGTTTGACGACGGTTTTTTCGTTGCCGTCTTTATCTGTAAAGGAACATTCCACGAAGGAAAGCGGTGCAATATCCGTTTCGCTAAGCGTATAATCCAAATTCACGCCACCGAAATATTTAAATAAAACGGTTGCCGGTCCACCCGACCAAGCGTGATTTTTCGTACCTAAGTGGAAAAAATCCTCCCAAAGCGTGCCGTTCTCGTTTTCTATCAACGGTTGATAACGACATTTCATACGGCGGATTGCGTCTTTTTTATAACCCATTTCACAAAGCGCCGTCAATACGTAATATTCCATATACGTAGTCGCGTTAAATACGGACATCAAAAGGAATCGTATCTTTTCGTATTTATCTTGAGAGGCTAAACCCGACAATACCGCCATCGCGTTGGCTCTATCGTCCGCAAACGCACCGCTCGCATAGTATCCGCCCTTCCAATATCTATCGTTAAACGTCTTTTCGATTGCCGTCATACGATTTTTAATAAAAGGAAGGTGCGTTTCGTCTTCGAGCTCTTTCGCCGTAAACTCCGCAAAACGCAAAGCAGAATAATACCAACAAATATTTAATACTTCCTTATCGCAATTAAAAAGATGGTCGTACCATTCCCAATTCCCTTTACGAGGAAGGACAACGCCCTCTTTATCCGTTTCCCAAAGTTTAAGATACGCCATCATAGGCGCAAACGCCAAGCGTAAAATTTCTTTATCTTTCGTCGCGGTATAATAAGTAGATATCATACCCCATTCGCTAACGGCGTTTAAGCTTTGCGAAGGCAATTCGCTAAAATGTTCGCCGGGGAGATTGCCCATCAAAACGTCGCCTTTGCGCAAACGGATGAAATCCAAAACGGCTTTTCTTAAAAGAAGAAGTCCGTTATTATCCAACAAATAAATCACCTGCGGAGCTTGTACGGAAACGTCGCCTATCCATTGACCGCGTTCTCTATCAGGACAATCCATAAAGTTTTCGCGCATACAAATTTGTAGCGTTCTTGCGCTTTTTTCAAACAAAACGTTCAACGTTTCGTCGTTGCAAGAAAAACTGCCCGTTATTTTACAATCGTATCCGCTTTCCCGATAGCCAAGTTCGATAACTTTTACGCTTTGCGGTATGGTAAAATACAGTTTTTCCCCAAAATACCAATCGAACGGCTCAAATTCCTGCTCGCCCGTTCGACAAACGTATTCCGCTCTGTGTCCCCTGTATTGATTAACGTCCCCCGGACCACCGTTGACGTAGAATCTATCCGAGCGGATATCGATAACCTCTCCGCCCTCCGCGCTAATCTTAATATACGGAGAACATTGCATCGCGTAAGGCAAATCCACGACGTATTTTTCGTCCTGTTTTTTATAAGCGCAAGCGACTCTTTCTCCAAAGTAAAACAACGGAACGGTTCTTTGCAATAAATCTCCCCAAGGCGTGTCGCCCATTTTGCCTATTTCTATCGCCTCGGTTGCGCACGTATTCATAGGACATAACGAAAATGCTTTTACCTGCGCATTATACGCCGTATTGTATCCGCCGAAAAGATAGCTCGGAGTTTCCGTTTGCGTATCGTAATAGGCGGTTTCCTTTTCACAAAGCGTCCTTTTGTCGCTATATAACCCTAATTCTTCGCAAGCAAAAATTAAGCCCGCCCGTTCGCAACGGACGTTATTTCTTCCGCCGTTTCCGAAATACCATACCTGTAAAGCAATTTCGTTATTGCCTTTGATAAGGTAAGGCGCGATATCTACGCTATCGTAATAACCGCATCCGTTTACGCTTTCTCGGAACAATCCGCCGTCAAAAACGACGAGATTGCCGTTGACGAAAAGCCAATATTTCGTTTCGCAACCAATATGCAAAAGAGCGTTTGACGGCAGGTTTTCTATTTCTTTATTGATAAAAAAGCTTACCCGTTCGTTGGGTTTCGACTGCGCGTTTACCCAAATCCATTTAGCGTTTTGAAACATCATTCTCTCCTATATAAGTAAAACGCGGGAAAGTTTTTCCGTCGCGTTCTACTTTTTCCGTCCACATAGAAAGCGGACGAGCCCAAACTTCGCCCTCACCGTATAGCGCACGGTAAACGACGAGCGGTTCAAGCGTTTCCGAGTGTTTTGCAATATACAAAACCTCGTATTCGTTTCCTTTGAAATGACGGTATCTGCCCGTCTTTACTTGCGTTTCCATTCTCAAAAAAGGGTAATCGTACGCGTGAGCGTTTTTACCGTGTTCGGCGCGACTTTCATAACGCCTTCTTTTTGGGAAAATTCAATATTTTCTTTGCCTTCGGTATCGGGTAAATTCATCCAAGGCTCGATACAAATATACTTGGCGTCCTGCGCGTGCCAAAGCAACAAATTTTCAAAGCCGTCAAAGGTGATTTTTGCAATCTTTGCACCGCCGATTTTCTGCAAAAGCACCTCACGGGAACGGATACCTTTAAAAATTAAAGTATCGTCGTTTCTCAAATATTCCTTTGGCAAAGGGAAGGTTTTGAAATTGCCGAGCGCAACCTTTTCTCCCGTAAGCTGTCTATCTTCGCTCGCAACGCAGTTGACGAGCGTTTCTTCCTTTTCAAACTCTACTTCATACTCGTTTATAGCGCCGTCTAACGCATACGCCTCGTGGCTACCGCAAGAAAAATATAAATCTTTCTTCGCGGGATTTTCCACGGCGTATTGTATGGTAAGCGTTTCGCCGTTTACCGTATAAATAACGCGGAAAATGAACTCGAACGGAAAAACTTTTTCCGTTTCGGCGTCGGAAACAAGCGCGAAGGTAAGCGAGTTTTCACTTTGTTTTTCCAAGGCAAACTGCGCTTTTCTGGCTACGCCGTGAAAGGGAATAGGATAAGAAACCCCGTCCACCGTCATAGCGCAATTTCCGCAAACGGGGAAAAGAATAGGCGCATGCCCCGCCCATTCCCCCGTAGGGTTTTGCCAAATATATTCTTTTTCGCCCTTTTTTATGCTGATAAGTTCCGCGCCGAGCGAAGAAAGCGTCACCGTCAATTTATCGTTTTGTATGACGTAATTCATACCTTATTCTCCCAAGCATTTAACGAGAACGGCTTTTTGCGCGTGCAATCTGTTTTCCGCCTCGTCGAAAATTTCGTTTGCGTGCGCTTCGAATACTTCCGCCGTAATTTCTTCTTCGCGGTGCGCAGGCAAACAATGGAGCACCATCGCTTTTTCATTGGCAACTTCCATTACTTTCGCGTTGATTTGATAGCCTTTGAAGATGCGTTTGCGTTCTTCCGCCTCCGATTCTTGACCCATAGACGCCCAAACGTCGGTATATAATACGTCCGCGCCTTTCGCCGCCTCTAAAACGTCGTCGGTAACGGTAAATTTCCCGTTCTCGCTCGCCCATTGCATCAGTTTTTCGTCGGGACGGTAACCGTTCGGACAAGCAACGGACACTTCCATTCCCATTTTAATACCGCCGACGATAAGTGAATTGGTCATATTGTTTCCGTCGCCGATATAACAAAGTTTATTGCCGACGAACCCGCCCTTATATTCGCGTATCGTCATCAAATCGGCAAGCACTTGGCAGGGGTGGCAATAGTCGGTTAAGCCGTTGATGATGGGAATAGACCCGTAGGTTGCCAAATCCTCCACTTCCTTTTGCGCGAACGTACGAATCATAATGCCGTCCAAATAACGGGAAAGCACGCGCGCGGTATCTTGCACGGGTTCGCCTCTGCCGATTTGCAAATCGCGAGAACTTAAAAAGAGCGCGCTACCGCCTAAATCGTACATACCCACTTCAAAAGAAACGCGCGTACGGGTAGAAGATTTTTCAAAAATCATACCAAGCGTTTTGCCTTTTAATAAGTGGTGCTCAATGCCGTTCTTTTTTTCAAATTTCAGTTGGTCGGCTAAATTTAAAATTTCGTTGATTTCTTTTGCCGATAAATCCATAAGTTTTAATAAATGTTTCATTTTGCCAATTCTTCCTTTAAGATATTTATTGCCGTTTTTAATTCTTCAAACGGGATATTTAACGCAGGGAGCAAACGCACTTTGTTTTTTGCTTTTATCACGAGCACCCCTCTATCCTGACAGTCTTTTATCACTTCGCCCGCGTCCCTTTCGCTTTCTATCCCTATCATAAGCCCCAATCCGGAAACGCTTTTCACGCCCTTTGCGCCCTTTAACGCGTCAAAGATGTACGCGCTCTTTTCTCGGACGGAAGATAATAATTCGTCGTCGATGCGAGAAAGTACGCTAAGCGCCCCAGCCGAACAAACGGGATTTCCGCCGAAGGTAGACCCGTTTAAGCCCGGCGCAAACAGCGTTTCCGCTCTTTCGCCAAGCATCGTTGCGCCGATGGGTAAACCGCCACCCAAGCCCTTTGCCGTCGTGATGACGTCGGGCATAATATCGAACTGTTCAAAAGCGTATAAACTACCCGTTCGTCCGTTGCCCGTTTGTACTTCGTCTATCATCAAAAGCAAGTCGTTTTCTTTCGCAAGCTTTTCCACTTCCTTCACGAACGCTTTGTCTAAGGGCATAACCCCGCCTTCGCCTTGTACGAGTTCAAGGAAAATTCCGCAACATTTATGCGTTTTTACGAGCGCGGTCATATCCTCGATATCGTTTGCCGTTGCGTGCACGAATCCGTCCGTCATCGGCGTGAAATGTTCGTGAAATACGTCCTGTCCCGTAGCGGAAAGCGTCGTTATCGTTCTACCGTGGAAACTGTTTTTTAAGGTGATTATCGTATAATACGCTTTGCCTTTCGTGAGTTCCCCGTGTTTTCTTGCAAGCTTTATCGCGCATTCGTTCGCCTCCGCCCCCGAATTGGAAAAGAATACCTTCTTCATTCCCGTTCTTTGACAAAGCGTTTGCGCCAAAAGCGCGCAGGGCTCGTTATAATATAGATTAGAAGTATGCTGAATTTTGCCAAGTTGCGCCGTCACGGCTTGTTGCCATTTCTCATCTGCCACGCCGAACGCATTGACGGCAATACCCGTGCCAAGGTCGATATATTCCTTTCCGTTTTCGTCCCAAACACGAGAACCTTTCCCGCCGACGAGTTGTACGTTAAACCGCGCGTACGTCGGCGCAATATATTGTTTGTCGATTTCTTTGATTGTCATAGTTGTCCTTTTATCCTTATTGGATTTTGCACGCTTTGCGCGCAAGACCGCTTACGCGGTAAACGGCGCAACCTACGGTTGCTTTTTTAACGCAGTTTTTTTCGACGGGAGCGTACTGTGCCGTACGCGAGCGAGAAAAAACGCAAGTTCAACGCCGTATTTCGACGAGATTTTTCTTGCCTTTCGTAAAAAACGGATTAGAACCGAGAAAGACAAGGCGAACGCGGTTTTTTCGACGGGAGCGTACTATGCCGTACGCGAGCGAGAAAAAACGCAAGTTCAACGCCGTATTTCGACGAGTTTTTCTTTCCTTCCGTAAAAAACGGATAAGAACCGAGAAAGACAAGGCGAACGCGGTCTTTTTCGACGGGAGCGTACTATGCCGTACGCGAGCGAGAAAAAACGCAAGTTCAACGCCGTATTTCGACGGTTATCATTCGTTTTTTTAGATGTGGTTGCCCGAAACGAACATAGTCCCCACCCCTTCGTCCGTGAGTGTTTCGATTAAGATAGAATGGGGAATTCTTCCGTCGATAATGAATACTTTATGCACGCCACGACGAATGGCTTCAATGCAACAGTTTACTTTGGGTATCATACCACCGCTAATAACGCCGTCGCGCATAAGTTTCGGCGCGTCGGATACGTATACTTTGGGGATAAGCGTAGACGGGTCGTCTTTATCACGGAGCAATCCGACGATGTCCGTCATAGAAATTAAGCTTTCCGCTTTAAGTTCGCCTGCAACGCGCGCCGCTACCGTGTCGGCGTTAATATTGTAAACGTTTCCGTCGTCGTCGCAACCGATGGTAGAAATAACGGGGATATACCCTTTTTCCAAAACGTCTAAAATGGGAGCGGTATTTACTTCGGTTACTTCGCCGACAAATCCCAAGCGTTTATCCGCGACCTTGGCTTTGAGCATATGCCCGTCGATACCGCAAAGTCCAATGGCTTTTCCGCCTTTGCTTTCAAGAAGATTGACGAGGTTTTTATTTACCTTTCCCGCCAAAACCATTTGCACGATTTCTACGCTTTCTTTGTCCGTTACGCGAAGCCCGTCTACGAACTCCGATTTTTTGCCCACTTTTCCGAGCATTTCGGTTATTTCAGGTCCGCCACCGTGAACGAGCACCACTTTTATACCGATAAGGGATAAAAGTACGATATCGCCCATTACCGCCTCCTTTAAATCGTCGTTTATCATCGCGTTTCCACCGTATTTGACCACGATAATTTTATCGGTATATTTTTGGATATACGGTAACGCTTGAATTAATATTTCCGCGCGTTGCGCTTTGGTAAGTTCCATTAGTCTTTCTCCTTAACTTTTTTAGGTTCTGTAATCGCCGTTGATTTTTACGTAATCGTACGTTAAATCACAACCCCACGCCACGGCTTTTCCGTCCCCGTCGCCGAGTGTAATTAAAATTTCAATTTCTTTTTGCAATAAAATTTCTTTTGCTTTTTCTTCGGAAAATTCCACGCCCGCGCCCTTTTCGCAAACGACGACCGAACCTTTACCCGAACGGAAACAAACGCCGACTTTTTGTACGTCCACCTCCGCGCCCGAATAGCCGATGGCGCATAAAATTCGGCCCCAATTCGCGTCAGAACCGAACATCGCCGCTTTTACGAGCGACGAACAAATGACCGATTTTGCCACCGTTTTCGCCGTTTTTTCGTCCTTTGCTCCGCAGACTTTACATTCTAATAATTTCGTTGCGCCTTCCCCGTCGCCTGCAATTTGACGGCAAAGATAGGTCGTTACCGCGCTGAGCGCTTTACAAAAGGCGTCGTACCCTTCGCCCTCGCAGGTAATTTCTTCGTTCCCCGCCGTACCGTTGGCAAGCAACGCTACCATATCGTTCGTCGAAGTATCCCCGTCAACGCTTATCATATTAAACGAATCTTGAATGTCTTTCGACAACGCTTTTTGGAGCATTTGCGCGGAAATTTTACAATCGGTCGTCACGAACACGAGCATCGTCGCCATATTCGGATGAATCATACCGCTACCCTTGGCGATACCGCCAATCCTACACGCTTTATCCCCAACGGTAAATTCGAACGCGATTTCTTTGGGAAGCGTATCCGTCGTCATAATCCCTTCGCACGCGTACGCGCTATAATCGCCCAAGCCTTTTACGAGCGAGGGAATCCCTTTGGCAATCGGCGTAATATCAAGCGGTTGTCCAATAACGCCCGTAGACGCTACGACGACGTCGGTGGCGTCTATTTTAAGTTCTTTCGCCAAAAGCTCGCTCATTTGCTCGGCAATCTCAATACCGTTTGCGTTGCAGGTATTCGCGTTACCGCTATTGCAAATAATCGCTTGGGCTACGCCGTTTTCGATATGGTTTTTCGTGACCGTCAAAGGCGCGCCTTTGACTAAATTTTGCGTATACGTCGCCGCCGCCGAACAAGGCGTTTGACTGTAAATTAACGCCAAGTCCCGTTTCGTTTTATTTTTACGGATTCCGCAATGAATCCCGTTTGCCGTAAAGCCTTTCGCGGCGCATACGCCACCTTGAATTTGTTTTAACATAGTTCTTTATCCTTTATAATTCCAATCCTGTTTTTTCGTTTACACCGATTACGGTATTCATACATTCCACCGCCGCACCGCTCGCGCCTTTGCCAAGGTTATCGTATACCGCCATTAGCAAAATACGCTCCTCGTTGCCTGAAACGGTTACGCGCATGCAGTCTTTCCCTGAAAGGGCAAGCGCCGAAAGAAAACCGTTCTCGTCCGCGCTTTCCTGATAGCGAACGGTTTCGCTTTGATATTTTTCCGCGTACACTCTTTTTATATCCTCTATACCGCCGTGAATTTGTTTCGTAAATAACGGCACGGTTACGAGCATACCGCTATAAAAATCTCCGACTATCGGACAAAACGCGGGCGCGTTTTCAAGTCCTGTAATCGCTTTCATTTCTTTTAAATGTTTATGTTGTTGGGCAAGCGCGTACTGACGGGGCGCGTTCAACAACGCGTTTCTATCTTCGCTTTCGTACTCGGCTATCATATTTTTGCCACCGCCCGAATAACCCGTAAGCGAATGACAAGTAAGTAGCGCGTCTTTATCCAAAATTCCCGCCTCGATAAGCGGATACACGAGCGCAATAAAACCGCTTGCGTGACAGCCGGGAACGGCAATCCGTTTGGAGGTTTTCAATTTATCTGCAAATTTTTTGCCAAGCTGAGGGAAACCGTACGCCCAATCGGGTAGCGTTCTGTGCGCCGTACTCGCGTCGATAACCACCGTATCGGGGTTTTCCACGAGCGCAACCGATTCCACCGCCACCGCGTCGGGTAAGCATAAAAACACCACGTCTGCCGTATTAATAATTTGTTTTTTGACGGTTACGTCCTTGCGTTTATCGTCCGGAATGGTTAAAAGTTCTAAATCCTCCCGATTGGCAAGTCTTTGGGCTATCCGAAGTCCCGTCGTTCCTGCGCTACCGTCTATAAATACTTTCTTTTTCATCCTTTATCCTTCTATTGACTTAGGCGATTTTATTCCGTAATCCCAAAATCAATTTCTTTCTAATTCGTTTCTTATAAATTCCACTTGTTCGCGCACGGAATCGGGGGACGCTCCGCCTAAACTCGTGCGTTTTTTAACGCAAGTTTCCAAGGAAATTTCCTCGTATAAATCTTCCTCGAACAGCGCGCTGTGCTTTTTGTATTCGCTAAGCGGATAGCTATCCAAAACGAGGTCTTTTTCGATACACTCGGCGACGATTTGCCCGACGGTTTTATACGCCGAACGGAAAGGCATACCCTTTTTCGCCAAATAATCGGCAAGGTCGGTTGCGTTGATAAAGCCCTTTTGCGCCGCGCGGTAGGTATTTTCTCCGTTGACCCGCATCGTCGCTATCATCGGCGTAAACACTTCCAAACACATTTTTACCGTATCCAGCGCGTCGAATATTGCCTCTTTATCCTCTTGCATATCTTTATTATACGCAAGCGGTAAGCCTTTGAGCGCCGTCAATAACGCCGTCAAATCCCCGTATACTCTGCCCGTTTTTCCGCGGACGAGTTCCGCCATATCGGGATTTTTCTTTTGGGGCATTATCGACGAACCCGTCATATAACTATCGTCCAATTCGATAAACTTAAATTCCCAGCTCGACCAAAGAATAATCTCTTCGGCAAAACGGGAAAGGTGCGTCATCAAAAGGGCAAACGCCGAGGCGAGTTCCACGCAAAAATCTCTGTCCGAAACCCCGTCGATACTGTTTTTCGATACGCCGTCAAACGCGAGCAACTGCGCCGTGTACGCGCGGTCGGTGGGATAGGTCGTGCCAGCAAGCGCGCAACTGCCTAACGGACACTCCGCGTTCATTCTTTTCACCGCGTCTTTTATTCTGCCTATATCCCGACGCAACATCATTGCGTACGCCATAAGTTGATGCCCAAAGGAAATGGGTTGGGCGCGCTGTAAATGGGTATACCCCGGCGCGATACAATCCACGCTCTCTTCCGCTTTGTCCACCACCGCTTTCATAAGCGATTGGATAAGCGCAAGCACTTCCTCCGCCTCGTCGCGAAGATACAGCCGAATATCCACGGCAACTTGGTCGTTTCTGCTACGCGCCGTATGCAAACGCTTACCCGCGTCGCCGATTCGTTTGGTGAGTTCCGCCTCAATGAACATGTGAATATCTTCGGCGTTATCGTCAAAGGGTAAATTTCCGTTTTGGATATCTGATAAAATCCCCTTTAAACCGTCGATAATTTGCGTTTTATCTTCGGCGGATAAAATCCCCTGTTTTTCGAGCATCGTCGCGTGCGCGATAGAGCCTTGGATATCCTGTTTATACATTCGACAGTCAAAGCGCAAGGACGAATTAAAATCATCCGCCTTTTTATCAAGCGTTTTTTGGAATCTCCCCGCCCACATTTTTTCCATATTTTTCTCTCCTAACCGTTCAAACGCCTACCGTTTTTAATAGGCGTTTTGCCCACCGTCAAGGCAGGCAAAGAAATTTCGTTATAAACTTGTAATAAATCCTTTTAAAAGTTTGGCAATTTTTTCCATCCCCGCGTCGGACGGGTGCAAACCGTCGGGCATATAATACGTCGCACGTATTACTTCAATCTCCGGTTGCATACCGCTTACTTTATATAAATCCAAAACGGGCAACGAATAGTATTCGCAAATTTGTCGAATCATCTTAACGTACTCGATAAGCGGTAGGTCGGGATTCCCAAGCTCGTTTACCGTTCTGTATTCGTATAATCTATGCAACGGAGTCATAAACACAATCGTCGCGTAAGGATATTTTTCCAAAAGCCGTTGGCATAAGAGGTGCATACTTCCGCAAAAGGTTTCTTGCGTTCTGTCCGCAAACGTTCCAAACGGCGCGTCGCCGTGTCCAAAATCGTTCGTACCGCCGAATACCACTACGAAATCTGCGTCGGCAGGGAGCGCGGGAACGCGACTTATAAAATCCAAATCCCAGCTTTCATCTGCGGATACGCCTCGTTGTTTGGCAATTCGCGTACCGCCAATGCCGTCCACGAAAATTTCGCAACCCGAAATTTTCTCAAAGACGTTAGGGTATCTATGCTCCACGTCGCTTGCGCCATAACCCTCGGTAATGCTGTCGCCTAAAAATACGACTTTTTTGTTTTTTAACTCCATTATCTTATCCTCCTATTTTTTTGCGTTTTTTTGATTGACTTCCGCTTGTACTTTAATGGGCAAACCAAACAAATTGATAAAGCCCGTTGCGTCCGCCTGGTTATACACGTGGTCTTCCCCGAAGGTCGCGATTTCTTCCGAATAAAGCGAATAATCGCTCCACGCGCCCGCTTTGATAATGTTGCCCTTATAAAGCTTTAAGCGAACTTTACCCGTAACCGTTTCTTGCGTTTTATCCACGAACGCCGTCAACGCCTCGCGAAGGGGGGTAAACCATTGTCCGTTGTAAACGAGTTCGGCAAAGCAAACGGAAAGTTCTTGTTTTTTATGCATTACGTATTTATCCAAACAAAGCGTTTCCAAATAGCTGTGCGCCGCGTATAAAATATCCCCGCCCGGCGTTTCGTATACGCCACGGCATTTCATTCCCACCAAACGGTTTTCTACGATATCCAAAAGACCGATACCGTTTTCTCCGCCTACTTTATTAAGCGCAAGAATAATTTCTTTCGCGCTCATCTTTTTGCCGTCAAGCGCTACGGGACGACCTTTTACGAATTCAAGTTCGATATAGGTAGGTTTATCGGGCGCTTGCAAGGGAGAAACGCCCATTTCAAGAAAGCCTTCTTTCTCGTATTGCGGTTCATTGCCCGCGTCTTCTAAATCCAAACCCTCGTGGCTTAAATGCCAAAGATTTTTATCTTTGGAGTAATTGGTTTCACGGTTAATCTTCAAGGGTACGTTGTGCGCTTCCGCGTAATCAATCTCTTCTTCACGCGATTTAATCGACCATTCTCTCCAAGGAGCGATAATGTGCATATCGGGTGCAAACGCTTTAATCGTAAGTTCAAAACGCACTTGGTCGTTCCCTTTACCCGTACAACCGTGACAAATCGCGTCCGCGCCTTCTTTTTTAGCAATTTCTACGATACGCTTTGCTATTACGGGACGAGCGAAAGAAGTACCGAGCAAATATTCCTCGTATTTTGCCCCTGCCATCATCGTGGGGATAACGTAATCGTCCACGAATTCGTCCGTTAAATCTTCTACGTACAATTTGGACGCGCCCGTTTTAAGCGCCTTTTCTTCCAAACCGTCCAATTCGTCCGCTTGCCCTACGTTTCCGCTAACGGCAATAACCTCGCAATTATTGTAATTTTCTTTTAACCACGGAATAATAATCGAAGTATCCAAACCGCCCGAATAGGCAAGCACTACTTTTTTAATGTCTTTCTTGTCCATAATAATTTTATCTCCTTGTTTGCTTTTTTTCTTTCTTCTTTTTTACGTCCTCATTATACAACCATTCTCTTCTTCTGTCAAATACTTTTATGCATTAATTTGTAAATATTTTTGAATATTTTGTGCATATATCGCATAAATGCATAAAATTGTGAATATTTCTTATTTTTTTGTATAAACGGGCATACTACGCGCAAAAACGCGCGTATATATTGTAATACAAAAGAAAAAATTTTTCAAGGATTTTTGCGTAGTAAAAGCAATAATTTTTTATTTTCGCGCTTGACAAAAGCAGGTTTTTGCGGATATAATAGAAACGTATGGAAAAAGAATTGACAATCAAACCCGTTGCGTATATTCGTTCCGACTATAAAGAAAAGTTCGGAATCCCCCGTCAAAGCGGTCGCGCGCCCTCCTTGTTGGCGCGTATCGTTTTCACGCCCGAATACCGCAACGACGACGCTTTACGCGGAATCGAAGGGTTTTCGCATTTATGGTTATTATTCGATTTTTCGGCGACGCGGGAGAAGGGGTTCTCCCCCACCGTCCGTCCGCCCCGTCTTGGCGGAAACAAGCGCGTCGGCGTGTTCGCCAGCCGTTCGCCCTTCCGTCCGAATCATATAGGGCTATCCTGCGTAAAACTCGTGGCGGTAGAAAAGACGGACGAGG
>SVIX01000022.1 GCA_015069285.1 Clostridiales bacterium
ACAACTCTATTATACAAAATCGGAGTTTTTTTGTCTATTGTTCATCGGTAAACCTCTACCGAACCACGCCACTATGGCGTGGTTTTACTATACAAAAAAGCACTTTGCAGTCAATTGCAAAATGCTTTTAATCTTCGCTTATTTCACCATTAGCACGCTTGTTGGATTCTTCTATTAATTTATCCAGCTCATCGTCGGTATATTTTTCATAGATAGACAAATCGACAGGTCTATCGTCTATAAACAATTCTGTATCACGTTTTTCCATTTCTTATTACCTCCAAAGTAAAACCAAATTTATAACCCAAATCTTTGTAAGCCATCTCTTTCGATGTCGCCAACGAATGCTCCAAATGAAGATAATGCTTAATCGCAACTGTGACATCAAAGTCCACTATTCTCTTTTGGGGTGGTATATTTATATATTGTTCCTTTATGCCCTACAATAATACCATACTTGATTTTAGGATTTTCATATAAAGTATTAAAGTCCGTGGCAGACGGATACCCATTCTTCGGATGATTATGCACAACGATAAAATCTTTTTCGTCTTCTTGGGAAAGCAACGACATAAGTTCGGGCGTTTTCTCAACGCCCATTTCAACAATAGTCGTTATATCCTTATACACAACCGTTCCTGTGCGAGCATCTAACAAATACAAGTCTTCTTGCTTTGTTCCTTGACGGTGCTCAAGCATAGTCTTTGAAATTTTATAAACCGCTGTTCCCAAGACCTTTTTTCCTTCCGTTAAAGAAATGATTCCGTCTTGATATTTTTTGGTGTTTATCACACTCCAATCAACAGCGCATTCAGCACGAATTTGGATTTCCGCATTCGTTTCTACTATTATTCTATTCTTTTTCCGCTTTTTTGTCAAGTCTTTTTGCGCACTTTTTTCTTCAGCAATACGGCTACGCATAGAACGAAAAACGTCGGACTGTTTCTCTCTCGGTTTTCTCGCTTCACGCCTAAACGCGCCCAGCGACTTATACGGCGGTTCTTGCCCCTGTTCCGCATAGTACGCTTTCATCCGTTCGTATTCGACGATTTCTGCGTTCCATTGTCGCATTAGCTGTTGACCTTTGGAATATTCCGCTCTCGCCCGTTCAGTCTGCTGAAACACGCGCCCGTCGCCGTCTGGCTTCCACGTTCGGTTGGACCGTTCAAGGGCTTGTCGCTTTTCTTCTTCGCTGTAAAGCTCCACGTGATAAGGCGACCACGAGTGTCGGCAATTCGGGTGTATGATAGAATAACCAGACTTGAACGCCGTTTTATAGTTTGGACTTAAAGCTATGTGCTTTTAGTAATCCGCGCCGTCCTTCCTTGTAAACCGACACGGAATTTTCAGTTTTAACTACTAAGCATAGAGGTTAGTGCAGGGCGAGCAAATGCTTTGTCCGACAGCTTTTCATTATTCTGTTTTTCTATAGCGTTTACCTCAACGTCCTTGTTGTTCATGCTGATGATCAGACCATCTCCGATAAAACCAATATTCTTAAATATCCAACTAGTCATAACCACTTCTGGATACGCGCTATCATCGCGCTCCTTGAGCGGTTGCTTTTATCGTATAGTATAATTCACCTGTAACGAAAAAAGAACTTGCCTTTTCAGACAAGTTCTTTTTATTAATTTTCGTTTTTGATTATTCGATAATCTTAGCGATAACACCGGAACCAACCGTTCTGCCACCTTCACGGATAGCGAAACGAAGACCTTCTTCCAATGCAACGGGCTTAATAAGCGTAACGGTCATATCGATGTGGTCACCAGGCATAACCATTTCAACGCCTTCGGGAAGGTTGATGCAACCCGTAACGTCCGTCGTTCTTACGAAGAATTGAGGTCTGTAGTTGTTGAAGAATGCGGTATGACGACCACCTTCTTCCTTCGTCAAAACGTAAACTTGAGCGGTGAATTTCGTACCAGTCTTAACCGAACCGGGTTTAGCGATAACTTGACCCTTTTGGATGCCCGTTCTATCGATACCACGAAGAAGCGCACCAACGTTGTCACCTGCTTGAGCTTCGTCCAACATCTTGTGGAACATTTCAAGACCGGTAAGAACCGTACCAACGGGTTTGTCAATCAAACCAACGATTTCAGCGGGGTCACCAACGTGAGCTACACCACGTTCTACACGACCCGTAGCAACCGTACCACGACCAGAGATGGTGAACACGTCTTCTACAGGGAGAAGGAAAGGTTTCGCATCGTCACGAACGGGCGTAGGGATATAGTTGTCAATCGTTTCCATAAGTTCAAGGATGGGAGCAACTTCAGGGGAAGCAAGGATTTCAGCAGCGGGAGCGCCGGAGCTTGCTTTTTCAAGCGCTTTGAACGCAGAACCACGAATGAACGGAGTGTCGTCGCCGGGGAAACCGTACTTCGAAAGGTATTCACGAAGTTCCATTTCTACGAGTTCGCACATTTCGTCACGTTCGTCATCAGCGAACATATCCGTCTTGTTAAGGAATACAACGATATAAGGAACGCCTACTTGACGAGCAAGAAGGATGTGTTCAATCGTTTGAGGCATTGCGCCGTCAGTAGCAGCACAAACAAGGATTGCGCCGTCCATCTGAGCAGCACCGGTGATCATGTTTTTAACGTAGTCAGCGTGGCCCGGGCAGTCAACGTGAGCATAGTGACGGTTGTCCGTTTCATATTCAACGTGCGCCGTGTTAATTGTGATACCACGTGCTCTTTCTTCGGGTGCTTTATCGATTTCGTCGTACTTCATCGCTTGCGCACCACCGCGAGCAGCCATAACCATCGTGATAGCTGCAGTTAACGTCGTCTTACCGTGGTCAACGTGGCCAACAGTACCAATGTTAACGTGGGGTTTACTTCTTTCAAATTTAGCTTTAGCCATAATTAAAATCCTCCGATTTTTCTATAAATATTTTTTTTGTTTGATATATACTTTCCCCCATAAACGGGACAATCATATTATATCGTAAATTTTTAAATTTATCAAACGTTTTACGGGTATTTTTGTAAAATTTTTGATAAATTTCCTTTGTTTCCCGCTATTTTTAGCGGGAAACAAGATTTTTTTGTCGTTTAGTCCTTCTTACCGCGCTTTTCTACAATTTCTTTAGAAATGCTGGAAGGTACTTCGCTGTAATGGTCGAACTGCATCGTGAATTGTCCACGGCCTTGCGTACGCGAACGAAGTTCCGTTGCGTAACCGAACATTTCAGACAAAGGAATTTCTGCGTCGATAATCTTCGCGCCGTTTCTATCGTCCGTACCAAGAATCGTACCGCGACGACCGGAAACGTTACCCATCAAGTCACCGAAATAATCTTCCGGCGTGATGATTTGAACTTTCATAATCGGTTCAAGCAATACGGGATTAGCTTTCGTCATACCGTCTTTAAAGCCGAGCGAACCTGCGATTTTGAACGCCATTTCGGACGAGTCGACTTCGTGGTACGAACCGTCGTATACGACTACTTTGAAGTCTACCATTTCGTAGCCTGCAAGATAACCGTTCTTCGCCGCTTCTTGAATACCCTTATCGATTGCAGGGATATATTCTTTAGGAATAGAACCGCCGACCGTAGCGTCTTCAAACGCGTAGCCTGCGCCCGGTTCTTGAGGAATAAGGCGAAGTTTACAATGACCGTATTGACCTTTACCACCCGATTGACGCTTATACATACCTTCTGCTTCCACTTCTTTGCGGAACGTTTCTCTGTATGCAACTTGGGGAGCGCCAACGTTTGCTTCTACTTTGAATTCTCTCAAAAGTCTGTCAACGATAATATCAAGGTGCAATTCGCCCATACCTGCGATAATCGTTTGACCGGTTTCTTGGTCGGTATACGTTTTGAAGGTAGGGTCTTCTTCTGCAAGCTTGATAAGCGCCATCGTCATCTTTTCTTGACCTGCTTTCGTCTTGGGTTCAAGGGAAAGCTGAATAACGGGTTCAGGGAACACCATTTTTTCAAGAATGATGGGATGTTTTTCGTCGCAAAGCGTATCGCCCGTCGTCGTATATTTCAAACCAACGATTGCGCAGATATCACCCGAGCAAATTTCGGGAATATCCTTTCTTTCGTTAGAGTGCATTTGCACCAAACGACCTACTCTTTCCTTCTTTTCTTTCGTGGAGTTATACACGTAAGAACCTGCGGAAAGAACGCCCGAGTACGCGCGGAAATATGCAAGCGAACCAACGAACGGGTCGGTTGCAATTTTGAACGCCAAACCGGAGAACGGTTCGTCGTCAGACGTTTTTCTTTCCTCTTCCGCACCCGTATCAGGGTTCGTACCTTTAACGTGGTCTACGTCAAGAGGGCTAGGAAGGAAGTTGATAACCGCGTCAAGCAAGAATTGTACGCCCTTGTTCTTATACGAAGAACCGCAAAGCATAGGAATTGCTTCCATCTTCAAGCAACGTACGCGAAGACCTGCAATAATATCTTCTTCGGACAAATCGCCTTCTTCGAAATATTTTTCCATAAGCTCGTCGCTTGCGGAAGCAGCCTCTTCTACGAGTTTCGCACGGTATTCGTTTACTATTTCCATCATATCTTCAGGAATAGCTTCCTTACGGAAATCTTTTCCCAAATCGTCGTAGTAAACTTCCGCTTCCATTCTGATAAGGTCTACGATACCTTTAAAAGTATCTTCTTTACCGATGGGAAGTTCGATAGGAACGGGATTTGCGCCCAATCTTTCGCGAATCATCTTTTCTACACGGAAATAGTCCGCGCCGTTGATGTCCATCTTGTTGACGTACGCGATACGGGGAACTTTATAGTTATCCGCCTGTCTCCATACGGTTTCGGATTGCGGTTCTACACCGCCTTTTGCGCAGAACGTTGCAACAGCGCCGTCAAGTACGCGGAGCGAACGTTCAACTTCTACCGTGAAGTCAACGTGACCCGGCGTATCGATAATGTTGAAACGGTGTTCTTTCCAAATACAAGTCGTTGCGGCGGACGTAATCGTGATACCGCGTTCTTGTTCTTGCGCCATCCAGTCCATAACCGCCGTACCTTCGTGGGTATCACCGATTTTGTGCGTTTTACCCGTATAGAAAAGGATACGTTCGGTCGTAGTCGTTTTTCCGGCGTCGATATGCGCCATAATACCAAAGTTTCTGGTATGGAATAAATCGTATTCTCTTGCCATATCTTACCTCTTTTAGAATCTGAAATGAGCAAACGCTTTGTTTGCTTCAGCCATTCTGTGCGTGTCTTCTTTCTTCTTCACGGAACCACCTGCGTTATTGTACGCGTCCATAAGTTCCGCAGCAAGACGTTTCGCCATTTCTCTTTCGCTTCTCTTTCTCGTATTGATTACAATCCAGCGAATTGCAAGCGTTTGACGTCTTTCGGGTCTAATTTCGATAGGCACCTGATAGTTTGCGCCACCTACACGGCGAGCTTTAACTTCTACGACAGGCATTACGTTTTCCATAGCCTGCTTGAAGATTTCCATCGGGTCCATATTCATTTTTTCACCCATAATTTTGAATGCTTCGTAAACGATTGCCTGTGCCGTTCCCTTTTTACCGTCAAGCATAATTTGGTTGACGAGTTTGGTTACGACTTTGCTATTATACATAGGATCGGGCAATACGTCTCTCTTGGGTACATTACCTCTTCTAGGCATAGTTTTATCCTCCTTTGATAATTTTGATAAGGGTTTTACCCTTCAGTACAGCTATCGCGCTTTCCGTTTTTTTGTTTTGAAAGTGCGAACCTTCTGCAACTTTCGTTGCATACTGCCTACTTTTATTCGGGGCTTTCAAGCTATATTCCGATTACAAGTAGGGTTTTACGCGTTTTGGTTTTAGTCTTAAAACGCAACCGACTTCACGTTTTTTTAGAGTCGCCACTCTTCGATAAGCAAATGCTTTCGAGCTTTTCTACAACCGCTAAATTACTTAGGGCGCTTTGCGCCGTATTTAGAACGAGATTGCTTACGTTTTGCTACGCCGGCGGTATCGAGCGCGCCACGGATGATGTGATAACGTACACCGGGCAAGTCCTTTACACGTCCGCCTCTAATCAAAACCGAGCTGTGTTCCTGCAAGTTGTGACCTTCGCCGGGAATGTAAACCGTACCTTCCTGCTTATTGGTAAGACGCACACGGGCAATCTTACGCATAGCGGAGTTAGGCTTCTTGGGAGAAGTCGTGGTAACGGACAAACATACACCGCGTTTTTGAGGACAGTTATCCAAAATAGGACTCTTGGACT
Organism: Clostridiales bacterium; assembly: GCA_015069285.1. GTDB lineage: Bacteria > Bacillota > Clostridia > Christensenellales > Borkfalkiaceae > Scatosoma. The sequence goes on from SVIX01000022.1 coordinate 6,224, forward strand.
TATAAGTCAACTGTTCTCTACCCTTTTTAATGAGCTGGTTAATCGTAGGCATATTTTTGACCCTCCTTGTAAAAATTTTGGAATATATCTCCTCGAAATTACCCTTATCGCAATTTCAAAGAAATCGAAGTTTAGGCGCGACTTGTCCAACCGTTTTTATTCGTTTTTGGACAAAAGGGCATAATACGCCCAAAATCGCAACAGGTATATTTTAGCATCTTTTCCCCTTATTGTCAAACGTTTGAACGAAGTTTTTTTAATTTTTTTATATAAAAACGCCTTATACCGAGAAAAAACGGTAAAAGGCGTTCCTTTTTTGCTATATTTTATGAATTTTTAATCCGCACAAAGCAATTCATTTCCTTAAAATTCCATAATTCCACTAGGCGGTACGGTACAATCGTATTTGACCATCGCAACCGCAAACGGACTAATTTTGTCCGCAGGAATATGCAAATCAATATACACCCAATTATTGTATTTGACTACGTTATACCCGTCCAGCTCGTCTTCCTTTTGCTCAAAACCGTTATAATATACTTTGTAATTTCTCGCGTCGGCAAACGGAAGTCCTAACCGTATCGTCATGCCGTATTTGAGTTTCACGTCACCCAGATTGCTCCATACTCTATCAAAATTCATATGGGTGGGATAATGCTCGTCTAAAATTTTAGACATTTCCTCCGCGTTTACGTCGCAATGCTTGGACATATCCGCAAAAACTTTTTGCGTAAGATGATAAGAGCGAGATATATTTTCAGCACTCGTTTCAAAAATTTCTTCCGCTTTGCTAGGTTCGGTGCAAACGAACAGCACGGACAAACCAGGGGTTTGCGGATGTCCCACCCCTACTTGTAAACTCTTTTTATTTTGCCATAATTCCACACGGCTTTTTCTGCGCATTTCGGCGGTGTTTCCGTATGCGCGAATACTGTTATGCACACAAGGGTATACCGTACGCGTAGGATACCCCGAATAATATTCTCCGCCCCATACTTCACAACCAATACGGAACGCCTCCAATATTCTCGGCACGCAAGCTTCCTCAAAAGCCGTTTCAAATGCACCGACGAGCGTATGGTATTTATAATACGAATACACTTGTACTTGAAATCTATCGCCACCAAAGGAAGGCATATAATGAAAGTTCACGTCGTCGTCCGTACAATTACGGTCCGTTTGCAAAAGCATTCCCCAATCGTCAAAATTCGTCATAGCGTGTCCAGCCTTCGTACCCGCCTGCTGAATTCTATGCACGAATTCGTTATTATAATAACGGCTACCCGCGTTTCCGCTGATACCCAACGACTCGATAACCAGCGAGTCTTGATAGTAAACCCCGTGCACGTCCATTATAAGTTCGGGCTTATAAAAATCAACTGTCTTTTGAATAGCGTGCGCAGCCGGCGCAGTCTTTTCGTCGTATTTTATCCCGTTGTAGTCAAACGAATAATACTCGTCAATCCCCGCCTCGTTTTTGAACTGATACTTCGGGTCTTGTTTCGAATAGGAATACGGGTTGGAACAAGGTATCATGACGATAATTAATTTTTTCAGCCATTCCTTCACCTCTTCCGCGTCGGAAACGAGATAGTTCCCCACGCTCAAAAGCGTCGTCACGCCCGAAAGCTCCATCGAATGTTGCGCCAAAAGCAAAACCACCTGCTTGTCGTCGTCAGGCACGCTTGAATCGGTAAACACCGCTTTCAAAATATCGTATCCACCGCTTTTCCCGATAGCGCTAACGGTAACGAGGTTGGGTTTTTTCTTTTCCCACGCGCCCATATACGAAGCAAATTCTTCTACGGGCAAATTATCACGAATTCTATACTCTTTCATAATTTCCATTTTCTCCTATTAATTGGATACAGATAGCATAACTTATCTTTTTTAACGTGTCAAGTAAATGGACGCTCGTTTCACTAAAAACGAAACTTTTTGCGCCTATCACACAAAAAATGCAATATTTTACAAGTTTTCAAGTTGCGCCACGCATTTCGCTTTCATATCGCAGTATTTTGCCACTTTTTCCTTTTCGGCGTCCACGAGTTTTTGCGGAGCTTTCGCAACGAAACTTTCGTTGGAGAGTTTACCCTCTGCACGCGCGATTTCCCCGTCGATGCGTTCAATTTCCGCCGTCAATCTTGCCTTTTCCTTTTCGATATCGACGAGCTCGCCAAGCGGAACGTAAATTTGCGCAATTTCCGTCACGGCAGAAACCGTTTTGCCTTCCACTTCCGCCACACTTTCGATAAGCGTTAATTCGCTTGCGCCCGAAAGTTTGATAATACAATCTTTATTCAACTGCACGAGGCGTTTGTTTTCCGTCACGAGGAAAAGTTCTACTTTTTTGGAAGGAGGACATTCCGCGTCTTTTTTCATTGCGCGAACGGCTTTAATGATTTCCATTACGCCTTCAAAGGCTTTCGCCTCCTTCTTATACGCCGTTTTATAATTATAGCGAGGGAATTCCGTCACCATAATACTGCCTTGCGTATTGGGTAAATACGAATAAATTTCTTCCGTTACGAACGGTATAAAGGGATGCAATAACTTGAGCGCGTTTTCCAAAACGTAACAAAGCACGGCAAGCGCGTCGTTCTTCTTGTTCTCGTCTTCTCCGTAAAGCGCAGGCTTGGAAAGTTCGATATACCAATCGCAAAAATCATCCCAAACGAAACCCGTAACCAAATCACTTGCTACGCCCATCTCGTATTTATTCAAATTGGTCGTCGCCTCACGAATGCAATTTTGCAATTTTGAAATAATCCATTTATCCGCGGGCGTAAGTTTTACGTCTTTTATTGACGGGATTTTTTTATCCCCTACGTTCATAAGCACGAAACGAGCCGCGTTCCAAAGTTTATTGATAAAGTTACGGCAAGATTCCACTTTCGTATCCGAATAGCGGGTATCGTTCCCGGGCGCGACGCCCGTCAAAAGGGACAAACGCAAAGAATCCGCGCCGTATTTTTCGATAACTTCTAACGGGTCGATACCGTTACCGAGCGACTTACTCATTTTTCTACCCTGTTCGTCACGGATTATTCCGTGGATAAGCACGTCGCGGAAGGGTACTTTACCCGTATGTTCTAAGCCAGAGAAAATCATTCTCGCAACCCAGAAGAAAATAATGTCGTAGCCCGTTACGAGTACGTCGGTAGGATAAAAATATTTATAATCTTCCGTGATTTCGGGGAAACCGAGCGTAGAGAACGGCCAAAGCGCAGAAGAAAACCACGTATCCAAAACGTCTTCGTCTTGTTTCAGCGTTTTACTACCGCATTTCGGGCAAGAAGTCGGGTCTTCTTTCGCGCAAATAATTTCACCGCAATCTTGACAATACCATACCGGAATACGGTGTCCCCACCAAAGCTGACGGGAAATACACCAATCGCGCACGTTTTCCATCCAATTATAATAGGTTTTAGAAAATCTTTCGGGAACGAATTTTACTTTATTTTTCATTACCGCGTTAATCGCAGGCTTTGCAAGCGGTTCCATTTTTACGAACCATTGTTTGGAAACGATAGGTTCAACCGTAGAATGGCATCTATAACAATGTCCTACGTTATGCGTATGCGCCTCTATCTTTACGAGATAGCCACCCTTTTCCAAATCGGCAACGATGCGTTTTCTCGCCTCGTATCTATCTAAACCTTGGTATACGCCCGCCTTTTCGTTCATCGAACCGTCGTCGTTCATTACGCGAATAATAGGAAGCGAATGGCGAACGCCTACTTCAAAGTCGTTAGGGTCATGCGCGGGCGTAATTTTTACGCAACCCGTACCGAATTCGGGGTCGACGTATTCGTCCGCAACCACGGGAATTTCTCTTTCCGTCAATGGAAGTTTCAGCGTTTTTCCAACGAGATTTTTATAACGCTTATCGTCGGGGTGTACGGCAACCGCAGTATCGCCGAGCATCGTTTCGGGACGGGTCGTCGCCACGACGACGTCCGCCGTACCGTCCGTAGCAGGATAGCGCAAATGCCAAAAATGTCCGCCCTCTTCCGCGTATTCTACCTCCGCGTCCGAAAGCGCCGTCTTACAACAAGGACACCAATTAATAATTCTATCCCCTTGATAGATAAGACCTTTTTCATACAAATTCACAAAGACTTCTCTTACTGCGCGGGAACATTTTTCGTCCATCGTAAACGCTTGACGGGACCAATCGCACGAAGTACCCATTTTGCGTTGTTGCAACATAATACGGTTTCCGTACTGTTCCTTCCATTCCCAAGCGCGCTTTAAAAATCCGTCGCGTCCGAGGTCGGCTTTGGTAAGCCCGTCCTCTTTCATTTTTTCTACGATTTTGACTTCCGTCGCGATAGAAGCGTGGTCGCAACCGGGCAACCAAAGCGCCGAATAGCCTTGCATACGCTTAAAACGAATAAGCGTATCTTGCATCGTAGCGTCTAACGCGTGCCCCATATGCAACTGTCCCGTAATATTGGGAGGAGGCATCATAATCGTAAAGGGAATTTTATCGGGGTCTATTTCCGCGCGGAAATATCCCGAGTTTTCCCAATCTGCATAAATTCTTTCCTCAAAGTCTTTCGGATTATAAGTCTTTTGCATCTCCATAATCATTTAATCCTCTCGTTTTACTTTTAATTATTTTACCGCCCATCATACGCCCAAACCCGAAAAAGAGGCAGGGTAACTTATATTATATTCTTTTTTCAAGCGATTGTCAATTATTAATAGCCTATCATATAATATATTATTCTAAAAATTTTTTTTCAAAACGGGAGAACGTATCATTATGAAAAAAACAAAAAAAATTATTACCGCGGTGCTTGCCACCTGTTTTACCGTTCTTCCTCTTTCTGCTTGTAAAGAGGAAGATAACGACGGAATGACGACTTTACAAATCAACGAAGTAACGCACTCCGTATTCTACGCGCCCCTTTACCTTGCGGACGCTTTGGGATATTTTAAAGATGAAAACATCAAAATAGAACTTACCAACGGCGGTGGCGCGGATAACGTTATGTCCGCAGTCCTTTCAGGCGACGCCGATATCGGTTTTTGCGGACCGGAAGCGTCGTTATACGTACTTATCGGCGGTTCTTCCGACGTTCCCACCGTATTTGGACAATTAACCAAACGCGACGGGTCTTTTCTCGTTTCTCGAAAGCCCGAACCCAATTTTAAATGGGAAGATTTAAAAGGCAAGGAAATTCTTGCGGGGCGCAAAGGCGGTGTACCGGCTATGACCTTTGAATACATTCTCAACGAACACAACCTCAAAGACGGAACGGACCTTACCTTAAATTACGACGTGGCGTTTAACCTGATGACGAGCGCGTTTGAAGCGGGAACGGCAGATTACTGTACGATGTTCGACCCTGTCGCTTACGAATACGAGGCGGCGGGAAAAGGCTACGTAGTTGCCTCCGTCGGCGAGGCGTCGGGCGAAGTGCCGTATACTTGTTTTATGGCAAAAAGTTCGTGGCTTGATAAAAACGAAGCGATAGCCGAAGGATTTTTGCGCGCCGTCACAAAGGCGGTAAAATACGTAAACGAAACGGCTCCAACCGTTATCGCCCCCTATTTAACCGCGTATTTTGAAGGCACGTCGGAAGCCTCGCTTTCCGCCTCCGTGCAACGGTATCGAAATATTGACGCTTGGAATACCAATCTTTCTATGACGGAAAGCAGTTTCAACCGTTTACAAGACATCATTCAAAACGCAGGCGAACTTACCCGTCGCGCGCAAATGAACGAGCTCGTCGATAATTCGTTGGCGAATAAAGTTTACGGGGAAGTTTACTAAATTTAAGATTATTATTTTTTAAAGGACTACGCAAATGAAAGAAGTTTTACGATTTGAAAACGTTTCGATGCACTATCACTCTCGCCAAGGCGAAACGGTAGCGGTTGAAAATATGAATTTTTCCGTAGCCGAAGGCGAATTCGTCGCGATAATCGGTCCGTCTGGTTGTGGCAAAACCACCTTATTATCCTTGGCGGCGGGTTTACTCCCGCCCACCAAGGGCAAAATAAAAACCAACGGTTGTTCGTTTGGTTATATGTTACAAAAAGACGAACTGTTTCCGTGGCGCACCATTGAAAAAAACATTTTTTTACCATTAGAAATTAAGCGTACCAACACGCAAGAACACCGCGCACGCGCGTTAGCCTTGGCGGAAAAGTACGGTTTGGGACAATTTCTCAAAAGCTATCCCTCGTCGCTTTCCGGAGGTATGCGCCAACGCGCCGCGCTTATCCGTACGCTTGCAGTCAATCCCGACGTCTTACTTTTAGACGAACCTTTTTCGGCTCTCGACTATCAAACCCGACTTTCCGTTTGCGACGACGTATATAAAATTATAAGAAGCGAGAAAAAAACGGCGCTTTTGATTACCCACGATATTAGCGAAGCCATTTCGGTTGCGGACAGAATTTTAGTTCTTTCCCACCGCCCTGCTTGCGTTACGGCAAGCCATACCCTTGCATTTACGGAAAACGAACCGTTAAAACGCAGGGAGAACAAGGAGTTTTCCAAATGGTTTGAAATACTTTGGAGGGAATTAAACGTATGAAAAATCAACGGTATTACACAAACGAACATAAACGGTACTTACAAAACGTAAAACGGAAAAGCATTCTTATCAACGTTGCCCGCTTTTCCATTCTCTTGGCTTTACTTTTTCTTTGGGAATTATCAGCTCGATTTGAATGGATTAATCCTTTTATCACAAGCTCCCCTTCCCGCATCGCGAAAACGATAGCCGAACTGTATAAAAACGGTACGCTGTTTTTCCACGTCGGTACGACGCTTTGGGAAACGCTCGCAGGCTTTTTCATCGCCGTTGCGCTCGGTTACGCCATCGCGCTGTTGCTTTGGTGGAGCGAGGCGTTCCGTCGCATATCCGAACCGTATTTCGTCGTATTAAACGCTTTGCCGAAAATCGCGCTCGGACCGCTTATCATTATTTGGTGCGGTACAGGCAGTAAAGCCATCGTCTTTATGACCGTTTTAATCGGACTTATCGTAGCGATACTCAATATGTTAAACGGATTTATGTCCACGGACGAGAATAAATTGCTGTTGCTCCGCTCTATGGGCGCAAGCAAACTGCAAATTTTAACCAAGCTCGTCATTCCTTCGTCTTTACCGAATTTTATTTCTATGCTGAAAATTAACGTTGGTATGGCTTGGATTGGCTCGATTATGGGCGAATATATCGTTTCTAAAGCGGGTATCGGCTATTTAATCGTCTACGGCGGGCAAGTTTTTAAGCTCGACCTCGTGATGAGCGCCGTCTTTATTCTTTGCGTGCTTGCCGCCGTAATGTACGCGCTCGTTGCGCTACTTGAAAAACTCGTTATCAAAAACCATAAATAAAAATACACCCCTCCAAAAGTTTGTCCAACTTTTGGAGGGATACTTTTTACTGCGTTAATTTTCAAAAGTGAAAGAATATAAATGACAATCCTGCAAGCAAATTTTTAATTTTACCGTCTTGCCTTTTAATTCGCTTAACGGTTTTTCAAATTCGATAGGTCTGTTCGTCGTATCGCCGAAAATATTATAGCTTTCATAGCCGTCGATAGGAGCGTCGTTTTCGTCTAATACGAAAACTTTCATACCGCCACGCACCGAGCTTGCAAAGTTGGCAAACAGTTTATCGTGTTCCAAAGTAAAAGGTTTGGTGATAACCTCGCCGCCACTATTATGCGCGTACCAAGAGAAGAACCCGTCTAAACGCAAGGTATATCTTCTATAATGCACGTTTTTAATACGGTAATTTTCGCCGACGTAGAAGGATATTTCGGTGTTTCTACCGTCCTCTGCTTCCGTTTCGATAAGCCCGTACGCCATATAACAGTTTCCGTAATTCCAATTATAGCGATTTTCCAAACCGGGGGTTAAAAAGGCGTCGTCCCGTCTGTTAAAGTTGAATCCGTCCTGCGAGGTCATAATGACGCAATCGGTCAACGCCGTGCCCGTTCTGCCCTCTTTTGCGATAACTGCCGTGCGCCTATCTGCTATGGGCATATAGTCAAAATTCTTTTTATCTTCCGCTCTATCTATGTATCTAACGGGGAAGCCGATAAAGGTGCGCTTGTCCCTAAAATATTGCGTTACTTGGTTCGTGTAGAGGGCAATATCTGGTTGTCCTTCCTCAAAGCGGATATATCCGTGTTCGTCCCAAGCTTTGAAGTCCTTACTCGTGGCGACGCGTACGTCGCGGATATCTTTTACGAAATCGCAACCCGTGTCAGGGGTAACGTCCGTACCGTCGGGATGATGATAATGGCGGAAATACAAGAAGTACTGTTGCGTTGCTTCATCCCAAAAGGTAAGATTGTACGAGTCGAAACAGCCGATAATCGGCAATTCACGCATCAAACGGAAGGAATAGCCGTCTTCACTTGCATAATATTCCAAAGTAGGGTAAGCGTATCCGTTGACTTTTTGCTTTAACGCCTTGAATTTTTCGTCGGCGGGACAATTCGGGTTTTCGTCGTAGTATACGGAAAAATTGTCTACTTCGCAGTCGGGGTTATGGAATACGATATTGTTGTCCTTCGAACCGTTAAAGGTATAAAGACCGAGATTGGGTTTTTTGAAGTGAATACCGTCTAAGCTTTCCGCAACGCAAATACATTCTTTTCCTTTTATGGAAAGGGTATCGTCTACTTCCGCAACCCCTGTCATTGCTCGGTAATAAAATCTATATTTGTCACCGACTTTGACGATATTCCCATAGCCGTTGTGTACGCCTTCCCAAACGTCGTCGCAATAGAGCGCGATGTTTTTCTTTTCGGGCTTGTGTTGCAAAACGGTTACGCCCGTGCTTTTTTCGATAAATTTATCATCCCAACATAATATTCTTTTCATAAATTAAATCTCCTTTTTTTGGGGTAATATTATTATAACATATATTTTAAAAAAAAGTATAACAAAATTTCTGAAAAGTATAACAAAATTTTCGAATTTATAAAAAATATTGAAGTTTTTTGCTATTCGGCGCGTGGTAAACTATTACCCATAGACATAAAAATACCGAGCTAAACGCACGAATTCGACTCGATATTTTTATATAGACAAACGACGCGGTTTCCAAAACGGAAATCGCGTCGTTTTTTTATCCCTTTACCGCACCGCTCGTTACGCCTTCCACGTAATAGCGTTGCATGCTCATAAACAGCGTTACGATTATTCCCCCGACGACGAACGCGCCTGCGCAAAATACCGTGAAATTATCGTTAAAACTGTTCTTTTCGGCGTTTATCATTTTATATAACCCTAACGAAACGGTATACAGCTCTCTATCGCTAATAATGGTGTTGACGAAAATGAAGTCACACCAAGGTGAAATAAACGAGGTCAAAACCGTATACACGATAATCGGTTTGGCAAGCGGTAAAATAATTTTCCAAAACACGATAGGCTGACTTGCACCGTCTAAAATCGCCGCCTCCTCCATCGCTTTTGCTATGGTATCGAAAAAGCCTTTACAAATATAATAAGAAAGCGCGGCGCTACCCGAATACACCAACACGAGCGCCAAACGCGAATTGGTCAAATTCATTGCCTTTAAGATAAAATACACGGCAATCATGCTCATAAACCCTGGAAACATACCCAACACCAAAAGCACGTTCATAATCGGTTTTCGCGTACGGAATTTCAAACGGGAAAGCGCGTAGCTGACGGCTAAAATAAACAGCGTAGAAACGGCGCACGAGCTTACGGACACAATCAGCGTATTGACGAGCCATTTCCCAAATATGGTATCCGCAAACAAGCGTTTAAAATTCCCAAACCCCAGCCGTAAATCGTCGGGGATTAAAGCGTTTATAATCCCCGTAGACGGCGTTACGCGAAAGGCGGTATAAATAAGATAAAGTATCGGTAAAATCCATACGATTCCCAATACGGCGAGTAAAATATACGTGCCTATATTGGAAGCGTTACGGCGAACGGTACGCAAAAAACTGTTTTTCATTGAAAGGTATCCTCCCCTTTAACCGCAGAGGTTCTGTTATAGGTGATAAGCGATAAAACTGCGCTGATAACGAATATTACGATACCGATTACGGACGCTACGTTGTACTTTGGATTTTGGTCTACCGTTAAACGGTACAACCACGTTACGAGCAAATCGGTAGATTGCGCTTGCGAACCGCCTCCGTAATGCAAGTTATCTACGGGTCCGCCACCCGTTAATAACCATATCACGTTAAAGTTATTGATATTCCCCACGAATTGCGTAATCAAATAAGGCGTCGTTACTTGTAGCATATACGGCAAAGTTACGTGTATAAACATCTTTGCAGGCGACGCGCCGTCAATTCTTGCCGCCTCGTAATAATCGGTAGGAATGTTCATTAAAATTCCCGAACACATCAAAAGCGTATACGGTACGCCAATCCAAATATTTACGAGGATAATCATTAACCTTGGCAACAAAGACAAATACCGTTGGTCGGCAAGCCATAATATATTCGTCCCTAAAATCTTATTTAATATCCCGTCGCCGTCTAGTATCTTTTGCATTAAAAGCAAAGTTACGAACTGCGGAACGGCGATGGCAATCACGAATAAAGTTCGCCAAAGCGCCTTTAATTTGATGCCTTTTTTATTGATTAAAAGCGCAATCAAAAGTCCTAAAAAATAGTTGGTAAACGTTGCAAAAAACGCCCAAACGAACGTCCATATCAGTACGCGCAAAAAGACAAACGCAAAGCCCGTCGTTCCGCCCGAAAAGGAAAATAACGTTTTGAAATTAGAAAAGCCAACCCAATCAAAGAGTTTACCCGGGGGCATATGCGCATAATCGTAATTGGTAAACGCTATAAGCACCATAAATACGAGGGGCATTACGGTAAACACCAAAAGTCCGACGAAAGGTAAAAACAATAACGGCAAATAAAACCGTTCGTTGAGGAGTATACGCCAATCGTCTTTTATCGTCAATACGCGCTCGCCACGGCGCAAACGCTTATCGTTTTCGTAACTGCCTCTAACGTTCATCGCCCAGACGACGAGGAATACGCCTATCAACAACAGCGAAACCACCCCGTAAAGCAAAATCAGAAAGCTGTTGTCACCTTGTACCTTTTCAAAAATTTGCAACTCCTCGTTCCAAATTTCCCCCGATAATTTACGCCCTAAGTCCCCCGAAAAAAGATGCGCGATATACCTTCCACCGAAAAAAATCATAAACAACGAAAACGCCGTTTGGAAAAGCAGATACAATCCGCCTTTTACCACTTGTCCGCGCGCAATTTGTCCGCAACCCATAAAAAAGAAGGAGAGTCTTGTGGCGTAAGACCCGTTTTTCAAAGCCGAGCTTAATTTATGAAAAAGGTTTTTTCCTTCACGCTTTTTCCTTACTTTATCACTCATACAAGACTCTCCTTTCTTTTATTTTACCACCGTCTTTTCGATAGCGTCCACGCAAGCTTTCAGCTGACTGCTTAAATTGAAATTACCGTTTTGCGCGCCTGCAAGCATTGCCGTTCCCAAGCCTTGCATAGGCACCCAAAGAGTGGAAGGCACGCCCTTTTGCGTTTGCGTATGCGCAAGCTGTTGCGTAATTGCCTTCGCGCAAATATCCGATTGCACTTTCTCGTTCATACGCGCCGTTTCATCCGTCGGCACGAACCCACGCACTTCAAAGTGTTTGATTTGATTTTCTCGATTGGTGTAAAACTCCGCAAAATCCATCGCGTCCGTTTTGTTTTTGGAATAGTTATTGACGCCCATCAATTTATATCCTGCAAAAGAAACGAGTTGCACCTGTTCTTCGTTTTCCGTTCCTTTACCAAAAGTATAGGTGGGTAACTTCGACGCGGCAAAATTTTCGCCTAAATAGCTTTCTATCGTCGTTCTGTTCCAAATTCCCGATACGGCGGCGATAATCGAGCCGTCGTTAAAGCCTGCCGTTATTTTCGAATCGTCGGCGTCCGCTTTCACCCGAGAATCTTTGACGAGTTCCCACATCGCTTGCGTTACCGCCATACCCGTTTGGTTATCAAAATCACAAGAAATGCTCGTTTCCGCTAAATTATCGTCGTACTCTACTTGGTAGCCTAATCCCTTTCCGAAATAGAAAGCTGAAGTATACCAACCGTCCGTCATAGGATAAGCAAATTTTTTATTTGCCGTGCATTTGCTTAAAATTTTATCAATGCTCGTCACGTCCGTTTCGGATAATACGGCTTTGTTGTAATAAAGAAAAAAGGTATTATCCGTATACGGCATACCGTAAACGCCCTCTTTTCCTTTTACCGTCATCGTAACCGAATCAATAGAATCTTCGGAGTTTGCTTCCTTTACCCGTTTTAACCGCTCGCCCGCTATCTGCGCTAACGCGTCGCCGTTTATCAATTTACTCAATTGGTCGTTTAAGCAAGAGTACACGTCCGCGGCGTTTTCCACGTCGTTCAAAACACGCGTAGGCACGTCGTTTTCCCCTTGAATATCAATCACGATATCGTATTTTTTATCGGGGTTTTTCGCCTTGAATTCTTCCGCAACCGTTCGCGCGAACTCCCTATCCGCTTCGGATACCCAAACGGTAAGTTTTACCCTCCCGTCGTCGCCACCCTTTTTACACCCGACGAATGCAAGCGCGCTTACAAGCGCTAACGCGCCACAAAAAATTTTTGCCGTTTTTTTCATAGTTTTCTCTCCTTTCAGTCACAACTTTTGAGCGACCTTTTCTTTTAGTTTTTCTTTCTTTGCCTTTTTTTATTCGCTTCTAACGAAAAAAGCTCGCTTCAAAATGAAACGAACTTTTTAAACAGATATTTTTAGCGACGGTATTCTTCCGTCATTGATTTTAGCCACGCAGATTTACGCCTTTTAAAATCTTTTTCCGTAAATCGGAAGGTCCAATTTCGTTCGGATACGGTGGAAGGCGCGTTTATTCTTGCCTCCTCCCCCAAACAAAGTACGTCGTGCATAGGCACGATAACCGTGTCCGCTTTGGAGGACATCAACAAGCGCACGATACTTTCGCACTCGTCTTCTATCGTTTCCGTTAAATACGCTACCTCCGCTTGCAAACATTGTTTTTCTAACGCACACTCAAATTCTTTGCGTTCCGTTTTATCCATATTCTCAATAAACGAACGGAGCGGTTCATTGTCGTGCGTACCCGTATATGCGATACAGTTTTCCACCAATTCAGAGGGCAAATATTCGTTCTTCGGGTTCCCGTCAAACGCGAACACGAACACTCGCATACCGGGATACCCCGTATTTTTCAAAAGATTTCGCACGCCGTCGTCAATAATTCCCAAATCTTCCGCAACGATAGCGTATTCAAGCATATCGCCAAATAAATCCATACCCGGACCGTTTTCCCATTCCCCTTCTTTTGCCGTTTCCGACGCCTCGGGAATGGCGTAATACTTATCGAACGCGCGGAAATGGTCAATGCGGAGAATATCAAAAACGGTAAACGCATAACGAATACGTTCTTTCCACCAAGCGTACCCGTTCTCCTTCATTTTCGCCCAATCGTATACGGGATTTCCCCAAAGCTGTCCGTCCTCCGAAAAGGCGTCGGGGGGCACGCCTGCTTTAAGCGCAGGATTACCTTTTTCGTCTAACACGAACAAATCTTTACGGTATTTCCATGTTTCCACGCTATCGTACGCCACGTAAATAGGCATATCGCCCATCACGGAAATTCCTTTCGCGTGCGCGTATGAAAGCAATTTATTCCATTGTTTTAAAAAGATAAACTGCGTAAATTGCCAAAATTCAATTTCCCGTTGATTTTCCGCGATAAACGCGCTGATTACCCTTTCGTCGTACGTTTTATACGGTTCTTCCCAATCCGTCCAAGGCGCGTATCCAAAACGTTTCTTCAACGACATAAACACCGCAAAATCCAAATATTTTTCCGCACTTAAAAAAGACTTCCAGCTTTCGTCCGTTTTATCAAATCTACCGAACGCTTTTTGCAGAACTTCCGTTTTATAAGCGAATAACCGACCGTAATCGACGCGACGTTCGTCGTCGCTCCATACGATAGTTTCGTATTCGTCTGCCTGCAATAATCCTTCCTCTTTCAACGCCTCAAAATCAATAAAATAATAATTGAGCGCATCCGAGGCGCACGATTGGTAAGGACTATCCCCGTAACTCGTCGGGAGCAACGGCAAGACCTGCCAAATTTTCATTCCGGAGTCCGCCAGCCAATCGACGAACGCGTACGCGCCTTTCCCGAGCGTACCAATTCCAAACGGCGACGGCAAAGAGGAAACGGGCATAAGGACGCCCGCTTTGCGTTTCGTTGCATGATTAGATTGCACTAATATACTTTCCTTCATCGTTTTCACCATAATCCAACATTCGTTTTACTTAGGTTTCCCTTTTTGCGCAGTTTTTATGCCACAAAAATACGCGAGAGTAAAATCCTTTCAAAATTTTTTACGCCTTTTAACGATTCGTATTCCAACGCCTCTTCCGCTTGTTTTTTTAGGATTTCCGCGTCCGATTTATCCCCGAACGCCACGCAATAGCTCGCAAGAATACGTTTCGCCGTCGCGCTTTCCCCTGCCAAATAGGGTTTTGCGATTTTTCCGCTTTCTTCCGCTTGTTGATAGTTTCCAAGCAGGGAATAGAGGTACACGCATTCCCCCGCCAATTTTTGCAATTCGTCTTCCGATAAATACGCCTGCGCGTTAATAAGACGGTTTAAGCAATCCCCTGCCTTTTCAAGGTTCTCCCTTTCAAGATAATAACGGTATCGCAAATCAAGCATTACGGCGAACAACGGCTCGTCTTCGGCGAGTTGCGGTGCGTCAAAATATAGAGATTCGTCTATTTCCGAAAAGGTCTTGCCCTCGTACAACAATCCTTGTATTTCCATAGCGGAAAGCATATTTTTTTCTGCGGGTGCGCCCTGTTTTAAACCTTTATAAATCAAAGCGTCCGTTTTTCCGCTTGCGTATTCCAACGCCACCGTGTTCAATAAAAATAAATACGTTGCGTACGGTAATATGCCCCAAAACAAAAAGCTTATCCCGCCAAGCGAAGCCGTAATGAGCGCAACGCCAACCGCAATAAGAAGAAATACGCCCCCGAAAATCAACCCGCCGAGCGTATACAGTTTTGCGCGTTTTTGCATGTTTCCGCCCGTCTTTGGCACGGCTTGCGTTTCGTCCGCTTTAAACGGCGAAGCAAAACTCATTTTGAGTTTTCCTTTTTTTTGTACGAACTTTACGCAAAAAATTTTTGCGTAAACGACGCGCATATCCGTCGCAATCGCAAAAAGAATATGCCCAAGCTCGTGAAAAAGTGGCG
>SVIX01000073.1 GCA_015069285.1 Clostridiales bacterium
CAAAATTCCTCACTTAATCGCAAGTAAGAATCGCATAAATGGCATAATACGTACCGTAAATCTTTCAAGTAAACAACCGATTGCAAAATATTTGATAATTTTTCGTCCGCAACTCGGCAAATCTTAGAAAAACCTAAAAACGCACTTTCGTACTCTTTTGATGCAAAAGTAAATTGTTTGTGTAAACTCAGCAAAATGCGCTTGCTCGATTGTTGCGTTGCGCCACCTTCCAATCGCGCAATTTCACGTTCCAAAAAACGAATCCAATTATCTAAAAGCGAAAATGCGTTTTTATACGCCTGTATTCGATTTTTGTCCACCCGACTTTTTAAATATATTTTCGGGCTCGTTTGGCTAAGAATTTCCGTCGAGGTATTTTTCAAAGATTTTTGCACTTCTATTGCTTGTAATTGTGAGGTGTACACGGAAAGCGCAACGAATATTTTTCCCTCTTCTTCTATATAATAACCTGCCCCACCCATTTGCGTGATGCCGTGCGCGCTCGCTTCTATATGCGTAGAAGTGGAAACGAGATAATAAAAACTTTTGCTTGTGTCTATCGTTTTTACCTTAGAAAGATATATAGCGTATAAAAAAGAAAACGCCACCGTTATCATTGACGTTATTATAACGCAAAGTTTAAAAATCTTTTTACGAAAAAGCTCCGTCTTCATACTTTATCGTATGCAACGGAGCTTTTTTTATACCTTTTAATCCAAATACAATACACATTCGCCCTTTTCGAGGGTTTTTTGCACGTCAATTACCCGTTGATTAGAAGAACCTCTAAATTTCAATCGAATATCCTTCAATTTTTCCACGTACGCCCCGTCCACCAAAACGTCGAATAAAGAAATTAATTCTTTGGTATACGGCGTATTTTTTTTCGTTTCCTCTAACGTTCCCGTTTTTGCATTGAACGTGAACCCGGTATAACACCAAATCGTCTTTTGCGGATAACGCGCCTTTACTTTTTTAATAAACGGCAACAAAGCTTCTTGGTTTTGCGGTTCTAACGGTTCACCGCCGAGCAACGACAGTCCCGCAATAAAATCTGAACCGAGTTCCTTTATAATCTTTTCTTCTACGCTTTCGTCAAAGGGCAAGCCGTAATGAAAATCCCAAGCAACTTCATTGAAACAGTTTTTACAACGGTGCGTACAGCCCGACACGAAAAGGGAAATGCGTACCCCTTCGCCGTTGGCGATATCCGTCCATTTTATCGTGGCGTAGTTCATTAAAGATGCAACACCCTGTCTTTGATTTCTTGCGTTCTGCCTTGGTTCCAATACTGCGTACCGATATAACCGCAGGTACGACGCGCAACGTTCATCGTTGCTTGGTCACGATTATGGCAATGAGGACATTCCCAAATGAGTTTCCCCGATTCGTCCGTTTGAATTTGAATTTCACCGTCGTATCCGCATTGTTGACAGTAATCGCTCTTCGTGTTCAGTTCCGCATACATAATATTTTCGTAAATAAATTTCATTACGGAAAGCACGGCGGGAATATTGTCTTGCATATTGGGTACTTCAACGTAACTGATTGCGCCACCGGGCGAAAGTTGTTGAAATTCACTCTCAAATTTAAGTTTGGTAAACGCGTCAATCTCTTCGGATACGTGCACGTGGTAACTGTTCGTAATATAGTTTTTGTCCGTTACACCGGGAATAACACCAAAACGTTTTTGTAAGCATTTTGAAAATTTATACGTCGTGCTTTCAAGTGGCGTTCCGTACAACGAGAAATCAATGTTTTCTTTGGCTTTCCATTCTTTACATTTATCGTTCATGCGTTGCATTACCGCAAGCGCAAACGGTTTCGCCTCTTCGTCCGTGTGCGATTTTCCCGTCATGTGTTTCACACATTCATACAAGCCTGCATATCCGAGCGAAATGGTAGAATAACCGCCGAATAAAAGCTTATCTATCGTTTCGCCTTTTTGCAAACGCGCAAGCGCACCGTACTGCCACAAAATAGGCGCGGCATCGGAAAGCGTACCCTTCAAACGGTTGTGACGGTGCATCAAAGCACGGTAACAAAGCTCTAAACGCTCCTCGAAAATTTCCCAGAATTTATTTAAATCTTTCCCCGAAGAAAGCGCTACGTCTACGAGGTTAATCGTAACGACGCCTTGATTGAATCTACCGTAATATTTAGGTTTTCCGTTTTCGTCCACGTACGGAGTGAGGAAGCTCCTGCATCCCATACAGGTATAACAATGTCCTTCCCCGTTTTTATCTACTTTATATTCCAACATTTTCTTTTCGGAAATATAATCGGGCACCATACGCTTTGCCGTACATTTCGCCGCGAGTTCCGTAAGATAAAAATACGGTTGGTCTTCAGAAATATTGTCCGGTTCTAATACATAAATCAGTTTGGGGAACGCCGGCGTAATCCAAACGCCCGATTCGTTTTTAACCCCTTTAATGCGTTGTTTAAGCGTTTCTTCGATAATCAAAGCAAGGTCCGCTTTTTCTTGTTCGTTACGAGCCTCGTTTAAATACATAAATACCGTAACGAAAGGCGCTTGTCCGTTTGTCGTAAGCAAGGTTACGACCTGATATTGAATAGTTTGAATACCTCTTCGAATTTCGTCGCGTAAACGCTTTTCCGCTATTTCAATGATGTGTTTTTCGTCGTATACGCCAACATTTGACAATTCTTCCGCTACTTCTTTGCGAATCTTTTTACGGCTAATATCCACGAAAGGCGCAAGATGCGTCAAGGATATACTCTGTCCACCGTATTGGTTGGACGCTACCTGCGCAATAATTTGCGTTGCGATATTACAAGCCGTTGAAAA
>SVIX01000074.1 GCA_015069285.1 Clostridiales bacterium
TAACGCCCAAATGCAAAGGATATTCCGTCTTTTCAGACAACAACCGATAGGCGGAAACGGTAAGCGGAACGCTGGACGCCTTCACGGATATCACGATATCGTTTACGCCGAATTTTTCAAGCAATCCGACGTTATAAAGGGCGCTTTCAACGAGCGCTCGTTCGCTTTTTCCGTATTTTTGCAAAAAGTTTTTTTCGATACTACCCGTATTCGACCCCACGCGCACGGGAATTTTATGCGCTTTGACGCAATCGGCGACGCGCCGTATTTCCTGTTCTCCGCCGATATTTCCGGGGTTAATGCGCACCTTATCCGCTCCGTTTTCTATCGCCAACACGGCAAGTTTGGGCGAAAAATGGATATCCGCCACGAGAGGTAAACGAATTTTGTCCTTGACGGTTTTTATCGCAAGCGCGTCCGCCTCGTCGGCAACCGCCACGCGCACGAGTTCGCAACCGGCGTTTTGCAAGGCTTGAATTTGCGCCACCGTCTTTTCCACGTCCGCCGTCTTACTCGTCGTCATCGATTGAATTTTTACGCGTTCGCCACCGCCAATCGTTAAGTCGCCTACGCGTATGATTTTGGTCTTTTTCATTGTTTTTTATCTGCTTTCATCATTTGTTTGAGTTCGGACATAAACGAGGATAAGTCCTTAAACGAACGGTACACGGAGGCGTAACGCACGTACGCGACTTCGTCCACCTTTTTTAATCGTTCCATTACCATTTCCCCAATGGTTTTCGTCGTAATTTCACTTTCCATACTGTTATATACTTGTTTGGAAATATCCGCCACCATATCGTCGATAACGGACATCGGCACGGGGCGTTTTTCGCAAGATTTAATAATCCCGTTTCGTACCTTTTCGGCGTTATACGACTGTCTTGTCCCGTTATTCTTCACCACCAAAATAGGCGTAATTTCTATCGTTTCGTACGTGGTAAATCTTCTACCGCACGCCGTACATTCTCTACGACGGCGAATCGTTCTACCGTCCTCTGCGGAACGGGAATCGATAACTTTGCTATCCGTACAATCACAATACAAACACTTCATTTATCCACCTCTTATCTTTTTTTACCCTTGCGTTTCCTAATTTCCAAAACCTCTTTTTCGTACCCTCTTTCGTTGGGCACGTAATACACTTTGTCTTTAAGGGAATCGGGCAAATATTGCTGTTCGACGTATCCGCCGTAATTATGCGGATATTTATACAATTTACTTTGCGCTTTGTCCTCTTTTCCGCCGTACGACGTATCTTTTAAATAGGGCGGAATATTATCGTCGCGCACTTCTTTCGCATCGGCGACAGCGGAGTACATCGCCTCCACCACCGAATTGCTTTTCTCCGCCTCGCATACGTAAATAATTGCCTCGGCGAGCGGTATCCGCGCTTCGGGATACCCTATTTTCTCCAAAGCGTACATTGCAGAGGTCGCCATTTGCAACGCGCGGGGGTCTGCCATACCCACGTCCTCCGCCGAATGAACGACGAGCCGTCTTGCCACGAGCATCGGGTCGCAACCGCCTTCAATCAAACGCATCGCGTAATAAAGCGCGGCGTTGGCGTCGCTACCGCGTAGCGACTTACAAAACGCCGACAGAAAATCGTAATAGGAATCCTCGTTATACGAAAGCGCCTTTCTTTGAATGGATTGCTCGGCGTCGGCAAGCGTGATATGTACCTGTCCTTCCCCGTTGGGCGGAGTGGTTAATACGGCAAGTTCCAAAGCGTTATACGCGGAACGCAAATCTCCTCCCGCCATCAAGGCAATATGTTCAATCGCTTCTTCGTCTATAAGGATATTTTGTTTTCCAAGCCCTTTATGGCGACTTTTAAGCGCGCTTTTTAACGCGTCGGTAATATCTTCTTTCGTCAACCGTTTAAATTCAAATACCCGACAACGCGATACGATAGCGGGCGTCATCGACGCGTACGGGTTTTCCGTCGTCGAGCCGATAAAAATAATCGTGCCCTGTTCGATTGCAGGGAGCAAGGAATCGCTTTGCGTTTTATTGAAACGATGACATTCGTCTAACAGTAAATAGGTACGCTTATTGAATAATTTCAAATTTTCCCGCGCCGTTTCCACCGCTTTTTTTACGTCCGCAACGCCTGCGTTGACGGCGTTGAGCTTAATAAATTCGCCGTTCGTTCCTAAAGCGATGATATTGGCGAGCGTCGTTTTTCCGCAACCGGGCGGGCCCCAAAAAATACAACTTCCCAGCCTGTCCGAGGCAATCGCGCGACGCAGAAGCGAACCTTCGGCGACGATGTGCTTTTGACCGATAAACTCGTTCAACGAATTGGCGCGCATACGCTCGGCAAGCGGTTTTGCGTTTTCTTCATTTTTGTTAAAATCAAATAAATCCATATCGTATTCCCGTTTTTATTCGCATAATTTTTTTATTTCTTGGGCGTACCGCTTTCCTATTTCGTAGCCTTTATCGCGCGCAAAAGTAAATTGCTTAAAGGAATACGGACTCATATCCCCAAGTTCAGGCTCTAACCATAAATCGTATTTATCGGTATCCCGTTCTTTTTGCCGTCGGGTGCGTTCGTTGTCCATAATATCAATCATTTCCAACAGCACGCCTAGCGTCGAGGGCATTTTTTCTTGCCCCGTGCGCCAACCCAAAACGTCCACCGCCACCACGACTTCCGCGCCCATATTTTTTGCATAGCGATAGGGAACGCGTTCTAAAATACCGCCGTCTACGAGTCGCATTCCCTCGCGTTCGGTCGGTTTAAAAATAG
>SVIX01000075.1 GCA_015069285.1 Clostridiales bacterium
CCCCCTATGTCAAGCATTTTGACGAAATTATTAAAAAAATTTTTTTTATAATTATATTTTTTTCTGCATAAAAATAAAGTTATCCACAATGAAAGCCCGTCGCGCCTCGTAATGACGGGTAGAGTGTCATTCTGGAACAAAGCGTAGCGGAGTGATAGAATCTCTTTGTCATTCTGGAGGGAACGAAGTGACCGATAGAATCTCTTAGACTCTATCGCTACGGGCTAAATCCCTTCGCTCCAGAGTGACAGGGAACAGGGTAACGCACTTTGCCCACCGTCGCTTTGCGCCTCGTAATGGCACTTTACCGTCACCCTGAGGGCTTATGCCCCTTCCCCGTCATTGCGAGTCGTCGTAGACGGCGTGGCAATCTCTTTATATAGAAACGACTGCGCCTATAAAGCGCAGTCGTTTTCGTGTTTTTATTATTCTATTAAATTTTTTCTTTGCAATACATACGGAAGAAAGAGGCGCAGTTTTCCAGCCATTGGGCAATTTTTCTATGGTCGTCTATCGTTCCATTCTCGCCCGTATAATAATTAATTTCCAAATCCCCCGTAGATTTACCGTGGTTGCAACGGGGATAAACGTGCAATTCGTAATCGATTCCGTATTTATCGAGCGCAAGCGCAAACCGCAACGCGTTATCTGGAGGCACGCAAGTATCTTTTGCCGTCGTCCAGATAAAGGCGGGCGCGGTCGTTTCGTCTACCGCCTCGTCTAAGTTCAGCGTTTTTAAAAGCTCTGCTTTCGCCTCGTCCGAATAGCCGTACAATAAATTTTCGTAACTGCCTTGATGCCCGTGAATTTTTGAAATGACGGGATACGAAAGACCTACTGCCGTCGGTTTACAATCAAGCGGTTGTCCTGCTTTTTCGCCTACGGTTTTATATTCCACGGCAAGGTTTGCCGTTAAATGACCACCCGCCGAAAAGCCTACGGCAAACACTTCGTCTTTATTTATCTCAAATTCGTCCGCGTGCTTTTTAACGTAATCCACCGTCGCGCCCAATTCGATAAGTTGTTCGGGGTAAGGCAATCCGTTTTCTCCGCCTACCGTATAATACAATACGAACGCGTGAAAACCGCGCGCCAAAAAATTTAAAGCGACCGGTTCTGCCTCGCGCTTGCTTACCATTCCGTATCCACCGCCGGGGACGACGATTACCGCCGGGCGTTTCCAATCGGGGAACTGTTCTCTAACGTCACCGGGATAGTCGACGAGGTAACAATCCACCTTACCGCCTTTTAAGCCGTATTCTTTTTGTAAATCCACCGTATAAGTTTTCACTTGTATTTCCTCATTTAAAAAATTCGTTGTAAATCGCCGAAATACACTTTGCGCAATCTTCGTTTTCTACCCCGACGATAATGTTCATTTCGCTCGAACCTTGGTCTATCATAATTACGTTAATACCTGCGTTCGAAATAGCGGTAAACAAACGCGCGGAAGTACCGACGTTTTTCGCCATACCGTATCCAACCGTCGCAATCAAAGCTATATTTTCGTGCGTATAAATTTTATCGGGGTGCACCGCCTCTTTAATTTCCTCGATTATCGTTTGTTGTACGCCGTTTTTTAAATACGCGTTATCGATAACGAGGGACATCGTATCTACGCCCGAGGGCAAATGCTCAAAGGAAACGCCGTATTTTCCTATCACGGCAAGCACCTTTTGCACGAACCCCACTTCGTTGTTCATCATTGATTTTTCCAAAGAAATTACGGTGAAATCCTTTTTCCCTGCTACACCCGTAACGACGTTCTCGCGAAGGTCGCGCGTAGACGTTTTTACGATATACGTACCTGCGTCTTCGGGACGGAAGGTATTACAAATACGGATAGGGATTCCCGCGCTTCTTACGGGGAAAATAGATTCGCTATGTAACACGTTCGCGCCCATATACGAAAGTTCGCGAAGTTCTTCATAGGAAAGTTCGGATATCCAAGCAGGCGAATCGACGATACGGGGGTCGCACGCGTAGAAACCGCTCACGTCCGTCCAATTTTCGTACAAAGACGCCATCACGCCACGCGCCACAATCGAGCCGGAAATATCTCCGCCACCGCGAGAGAACGTTTTCACTTTTCCGTCGATACCTAACCCGTAGAAACCGGGAATTACCGCGCGCGGATATTTTGAAAGCACCTCTTTTGCCAAGTCAAACGTTTTTTCGTCCAACGTACCCTCTTCGTCAAAGCGGACGAATTCGGTTGCGTCCACGAACGGTACGCCTAAAACGGCAGACATTACCTTACCTGCAAGGTATTCTCCGCGCGATGCGCAATAATCGCGACCTGCGCCGTTTAAAATTTCTTTTTCTACCAAATCCAGCGCGGATTGCATATTCAATTCTTTTCCTACTTCCTTTTCAATCCCCAAAAAACGGGTGCGGATTTTTTCGAAAGTGTTTTGGAACGCGCCAATATCCCCGCTTTCGTATTCGTCCGAGCATTTATATAACAAATCGGTAACTTTTATATCGCCACCAAAACGTTTGCCCGGCGCGGACACAACGACGTAACGGCGTTCCGCATCTGCCTCTACGATTTTCGACGCTTTTAAAATGACGTTTCCGTCCGCCATCGAAGTACCGCCGAATTTACATACTTTTATTCCCATAACAACTCGTATAATATTGTTTAGATTTAGTCGGACGAATCCAGACTACAATATTATCCTTTTTATTGTTTATCTTAAAAGAGTTTTTCTTTTACTCTTTTTTAAGATATAATGGACATAGTTTCTGTGGT